>CAZSGS010000137.1:0-6785 GCA_964606365.1 uncultured Wenzhouxiangella sp.
CGTTCCCGGCCGATGGGTCGCCCGTCGGGGATGCGACCCCGACCTACATCGTTCCCGGCCGATAGGTCGCCCGTCGGGGATGCGACCCCGACCTACATCGTTCCCGGCCGATGGGTCGTCCGTCGGGGATGCGACCCCGACCTACGCGGCCCCGAGGACCGCCCGCAGCGCCGCGTCGTCCGCGGCCAGCGCCTCGGCATGGCTCGGCTGTTCCAGCAACGCCGCCAGGGCTGGTGGTGCCGGGATTTCCCGCCCGAGCAACGGCTCGACCACCTGCTCGAACTTGGCCGGGTGCGCCGTCGCCACCACGAGGGCGGGGCGGTCGTTGCCCGCCCGGCGCCGGTCTTCCAGCGCCGCCATGGCGCAGGCGGTGTGCGGGCACACGGCCAGGCCGCGTTCGCGGTCGGTGTTGACGATGGTCTCGCGGATGCGCGCGTCGTCGATGCTCACCGCGTCGATGTCGGCCTCGCGCAGGTTCCTGTCGCGAAACAGCCAGGCCAGGCGCTCGAAGTTGCTCGGGCGGCCCACGTCCATGGCATTGGCCAGCGTGGCGATCGCCTCGTGCGGGTCGAATGTCCCGCCTGCGAAATACCCCGGCAACACGCGGTTGGCGTTGGCCGCCAGGGTCACGTGGGCGATCGGCAGGCCCATCTCGCGCGCCATGATGCAGCCCAGGGCGTTGCCCAGGTTGCCGGTGGGTACGATCACGTCGACTTTCTCGCGCGTTTGGGCAAACAGCTTGCTCGCGGCGTGGGCGTAGTAGCTGATCTGCGGCAGCAGGCGGCCGATGGAGATGCTGTTGGCCGAGGTCATCGGCACCCGCTCGAGCAGCTCGCGGTCGCCCAGCGCGCGCTTGACCAGGCGCTGGCAGTCGTCGAAGTTGCCCTGCACGCGATAGGTGGCCACGTTGTCGCCGAAGGCGCCGAGCTGGTGGGCCTGGCGCGCGGACACCCTGCCTTCGGGGTAGAGCACGACCACGCGAAAACCCGTCCGCCGGTGGAAGGCGGCGGCCACGGCCGCGCCGGTATCGCCCGAGGTGGCCACCAGCACGGTTCGAACCGGCGCGTCGTCGGCGCGCAGCCGCGACAGGCAGGCGGCCAGGAAGCGCGCGGCGAAATCCTTGAACGCGGCGGTGGGCCCGTGAAAGAGCTCCAGCAGCCACGCCGGTGCGTGCTCGGCCTCGCTCCGGGCGCCTTCGGGCACCGCCAGCCGGTTGATCGGCAGCGGCAGGTCCAGCGCTTCGTTGCAGATCACGGGCAGCTCGTCGGCCAGCGGGCTGCCGGCAAAGAAGGGGGCGAGCGTCTTGTAGGCCGACTCGGGCAGGCTCGTGCAGCCGTCCAGCGCGTCCGGATCCAGTCGCGGTCGTTGCTCGGGCACGAACAGCCCGCCGTCGGGTGCGAGGCCGCTGGTCAGCGCCTCGGCCAGGTCGGCGCTGGCCTTGCCGGCGGTGCTGACGAACCTCACGCTGCCGGCTCCGGGGAGCCATCGACCAGGCGCGCGCCCGGCGCGTCCACCGGCGTGATCCAGGCCTGCGACGCCAACCCGGCCGCTTCGAAGGCCGAGCGCATGGCCGCGGCGGCCTGACGGGTCTTCGCCGTGCCGTCGAACCAGGCGACCACCGTGGGCCCGGCCCCGGAAATCGCCGCACCGATCGCGCCCTGGTCGAAGGCGGCCGCCTTGACCGACGCCAGCCCCGGGATCAGCCCGGCGCGGCGCGGTTCGATCATCACGTCGACCAGGCCGCGGGCGAGGCGCGCGATGTCGTTCTCGTAGCAGCCGCAGATCAATTCGGCCAGGTGCGATTGCTGCGCGACGACCGTTTCCAGGTCGAATGGCCTGCGCAATGCCTCGCGGGCTTCGCGGGTCGCCACGCGGCATTCGGGATGCACGACCACGGCGCGCAGCGACTCGGGCACGGGCAGTTTCAGAAGACTGTCGCGGGTGGCCAGCACCAGGCCGCCGAGCAGCTGCGAGCCCAGGTTGTCGCCGTGGGCGCTGCCGCTGGCGACCGTCTCGCCGGCCAGCGCGAAGGCGTACAGGTCTTCCCGCGCAAGCGGTTCGTCGAGCAGGGCGTTGGCCGCCACGACGCCGGCGGTGGCCGAGGCGGCCGAACCGCCCAGCCCGGAACACAGCGGGATGCCCTTGTGGATGCGCAGCCGCAGGCCGAAGTCCGGGCCGACGGCATCGAGCAGCGCCTGCGCCGCGACCGCGGCGGTGTTCTTCTGCGCGGCCAGGGGCAGGTCCTCGGCCAGGCCGGTGATCGCCTCGACCACGACGCCCGCCCGCTTCGTTCGGGTTGCGGTGACCGTGTCGCCGGGGCCGTCGATGGCATGGCCGAGCAGGTCGAAGCCGGAGGCGACGTTGCCCACGCTGGCCGGGGCGAAGGCACTGGCGGAAACGAGGCCGCTCAAAGCTTCGCCCCCAGGGAACTGGCCACGCGCAGCAGGTCGGCGAACACGCCCGCGGCGGTCACTTCCGGCCCCGCGCCGGGGCCCTGCACGATCAGCGGGTTGTCGCAGTAGCGGTCGGTGGTGAAGGCGACCACGTTGTCGGTCAGCGCCAGGTGGGCGAAGGGGTGGTCGCCGGGCAGGGCGCGCAGCGAGACCGCGGCCCGGCCGTGTTCGTCGAGCTCGGCCACGTGGCGCAGCACGCAGCCTTCGCTGCGGGCCGCCCGGAGTCGCTCCGTCATGGCCGCGTCCATGCCGCCCAGTTCGGCCAGGAACTGGTCGACTTCCAGCGCGGCCAGCGGATCCGGGATCAGGTTTTCCACCTCGATGTCGTCGAGTTCGATCGCCAGCCCCATCTCGCGGGCGACGATCACCAGCTTGCGCGCGACGTCCATGCCCGACAGGTCGTCGCGCGGGTCGGGTTCGGTGTAGCCGGCCGCGTGCGCCTCGCCCACCAGTTCGGCAAACGACATGTCCGGTGTGAGGCGGTTGAACAGGTAGGCCAGGGTGCCGGAGAAGATGCCCTCGATGCGGCGGATCGTGTCGCCGGTGTCGACCAGGTCGCGCAGGGTCTGGATGATCGGCAGGCCGGCGCCGACGGTGGCTTCGTAGCGCCAGCGCGCCCGGCCGGCGGCCACCGGTGCGCGGATGGCGGTGTAGCGCTCGCCCGGTCCGCTGCCGGCGCGCTTGTTGGGTGTGACCACGTGGATGCCGGCGGCGAGCCAGTCGGCGTAGCGCTCGGCCACTTCGTCGCTGGCGCTGCAGTCGATGATCACCGCGTGCGGCCAGTGGTCGTCGTTGACCTGGCGGGTGAAGCGCTCGAAATCCAGGGGCCCGCTACGGTTCGACCAGGGCTTGTCGGCCAGGGCGGCGGCGTCCAGGCTGGTCTCGTTGTCGGCGGCCAGGCGCATGCGCGTCGAGCCGGCGACCGCGCGCAGGCGCAGGTCCAGGCGCGCGCGCTCGAGCAGGCCTTCGCGGGCGCGGCCGATCTGGCGCAGCAGCGCGCGGCCGACCTGGCCGGGGCCGACCAGGCCGATCGAGAGCGTGTGCTCGGACAGGTAGAAACCGGCGTGAACCGCCTTGAGCGCGCGTTCGGCCTCTTCCTCGTCCACCGCCACGGAAATATTGCGCTCCGAGGCGCCCTGGGCGATGGCGCGTACGTTGACCCCGGCGCGCGCGAGGCTGTTGAACAATCTCGCGGCCACGCCGGGCGTGCCCGTCATGCCTTCGCCGACGATCGCCAGGATACGGATGCCGCCGGTGGCGAACACGCGCTGGACCTGGCCGTGGCGCAGCTCCTGCTCGAAGGCCTGCTCGATGACGGTCGTGGCCCGCTCGCTGTCGGCCGCCGGCGCGACCAGGCAGATCGAATGCTCGGAAGAACTCTGCGAGATCATGGCCACCGAGACTTCGGCGCGGTGCAACGCGGAGAATACCCGCTCGGCCGTGCCCGGCACGCCGATCATGCCCGCGCCCTCGATCGTGATCAGCGCCATCTCGCCGATGCTGGTGATGCCCTTCACGGGTGTCGAGTCCCGGCCCTCGGCGTCGATCAGGGTGCCGGGGTTGTCGGGACGGAAGGTGTTGCGCACGCGCACCGGGATGCCGGCCTCCAGCGCCGGCGCCAGGGCCTGCGGATGCAGCACCCGCGCGCCGAAATAGGCCAGCTCGAAGGCTTCGCGGTAGCTCAGGTGGTCGAGCAGCACGGCCTGCGGCACGGCCGCCGGGTCGGCCGAGAGCAGGCCGTCGACGTTGGTCCAGATATGCAGCTCGCCGGCGCCGAACAGACGGGCGAAGATGCTGCCCGAGTAGTCCGAGCCGTTGCGCCCCAGCGTGGAAACGCGGCCATCGCGGCGCCGGCAGACGAAGCCGGTGATCACGTAGCGCTGCGAGGGATGCTCGATCTGGATGGCGGTCAGGCGCTCGTTGCTTTCGTCCCAGTCCACGCCCACCATCAGCGGCGTGGGCTGGACGCGCAGCACATCGCGGGCGTCGATCATCGTCGCCGAGGCTGCATCCCGGTTGAATCGTGCCGTGACCAGCTCGGCGCAGAACACCTCGCCCAGCCCCGAAACCAGCTCGACCGCCTCCAGCGGTGCCGTGCCCATCAGGGCCAGCCCGGAAAGCAGCTGTTCGAGCTGCCCGAAGCGCGAAACCAGCCGGTCGCGCGCCGCTTCGTCGGCCGCGCCGACCAGCGCCTCGAGCGTGTCCAGGTGACGATCACGCAGCCGACCCAGCCGATCGCGCCAGCCCTCGTCGCCGGCGGCCGCCAGGCGCGTGAGCGCAATCAGCTCGTCGGTGACGCCGGCCATGGCCGACACCACCACGACCTGACCCTCGTCATTCCGCCGCCCGAGCAACTCGACGACATGCCCGATGCACTCGGCGTCGGCCAGCGACGAGCCGCCGAACTTGTGGGCAATCCAATCCATCAGATCCAGTCCCCGGCAATCTTGTCCTTTCGAGTGTACCCGGCAGGGAAGTTGGGGGGGAAAGAAGGGTTCAGGTTTCAGGGTTCAGGGAAAACAGCGCGTTCCGGGTTACGGTTTACGGACCCCATCGAGCCATTGGGCGTAGGTCGCGGTCGCATCCGCGACGGACAAGGTCGAAAGTCTGGACACGCGTAGCTCACATGTGATCAAGATTGAAATCCCGTCCGTCGGGGACGCGGCCCCGACCTACGGGGGTCCGAAGTCCGTAACCCGTAAACCATTGTTTTCCTGAACCCTGAACCCTTAGTTGCCGACCCACCAAACCGCCACGCCGAACATCACCGCCGCGGCGCCGACGGCAGCCACCGCCGGTTTCCAACCATGCGCCTTCAGCTCCGACGGCTGCACGGTCGTGGCCAGTGCCGCCATGGCCATGGCGAAGGCGAACATCGAGGCCCGGGCGATCACGCTCAGCGTGTCGTTCCACAGCGCGTGGTCGGGGCCGAGCAGGGCGTCGATGCCGCTGCGCACGCCCGACAGGAGAATGAAGGCCACAATGAACAGCGGCAGCTTGACCTTTGCCGAACCGCCCTCGTGCCGGCGCGAATGGAACCACACCAGCGCGGGGATCAGCACCAGCATGCCGGCGTTGCGCATCAGTTTCGCCACGGTGGCGGCGACGAGCGTGCCTTCCGACTCCCAGGCCTGTTCGTGCAGGGCGGCCGCCGCGGTCACCTGGGCGGTGTCGTGGATGGCCACACCCATGACGAAGCCGATCTGCTCGGGCGTGTCGAACAGATGGTTCAGGGCCCAGGGGTAGAGCACGGTTGCGGTCAGGCCGATCAGGGCGATGCAGGCGATGGCGTAGCAGACCTCGTCGCTTTTCGCCTTCAGCCCCGGCGCGGTGGCGGCAACGGCCGAGGCGCCGCAGATCGAGGTGCCGGCGGCCAGCAGGATGCCCAGTCGCGGCGCCGCGCCGGCCAGCCGTGCCAGTAGCAGCGTCACACCCAGCCCGATGAATACGACCAGCAGCACCAGCGGCAGGGCCTGCATGCCGAGCTCGCCCAGGTCAGCCAGGCTCAGCCTCAGGCCGATCAGCGCGACGGCGATCTTGAGGACCGGCCCGCGCGCGAGGTCCAGTCCGGGCGTCCAGGAAGGCCGCCGATTCGCCGGCCCGGCCAGCACCAGCCCCGCCAGGATGGCCACCAGCATCATGCTCAGCGGCATCGACCCCACCGGCGGCGGCAGCAGCGCAACCAGCCGCACCACCACCCAGGCGCCGACGGCAATGGCAATGGCCAGAACGAGGCCGGGAAGCTTGTTCGAAGACGACATCGATTTCGAGAGACAATGCGCGGACAAAGGCATGATAGGTTAACCGAAGCCCGCGTCGGTCGGGGTCGACCAAAACACCAAAACACCAAAGAACCAACCCAAATGGACACAAAACAAAGCATCGTGGAGAACTGGCTCCCGCGTTACACCGGCACCGAGCTCGACGGCTTCGGCAAGCACATCCTGCTGACCAACTTCGACAACTACGTCGAGAAGTTTGCCGCCGCAATGGGCGCGGAGGTTCGCGGCAAGGACCGACCCATGCGCAACGCCACGGCCGAGGACATCACGATCGTCAACTTCGGCATGGGTTCGGCCAACGCCGCGACCATCATGGACCTGCTCTCGGCCGTGGATCCGCGCGCCTGCCTGTTCCTGGGCAAGTGCGGCGGGCTCAAGAAGAAGAACAATCTCGGCGACATGATCCTGCCCATCGCCGCCATTCGAGGTGAGGGCACGTCCGCGGATTATTTCCCGCCCGAAGTGCCGTCGCTGCCGGCCTTCAAGCTCCAGCGCGCGGTTTCCTCGACCACCCGCGATCACGGCCTGGACTACTGGACCGGCACCGTCT
>CAZSGS010000138.1:0-2703 GCA_964606365.1 uncultured Wenzhouxiangella sp.
GCAAAGTCGTGAGCCGTCTCCGGGGGGAGGAGGAACAGGCCGTTGCGGAGCCATTGATACATCTATTCGGGACTCGGGACCCGGGACTCGGGACTCGGTAAAGGGCCGGGACTCGGGACCCGGGACTCGGGACTCGCTATTGATGTTGTTGGCGCGACCCTTCCAGTGATGAGGGCTCTGATGCATGCCGGAAGTTCGGTTTGATCGAGCTTCCGGGATCCGCGGGCCTTTCTGGTCGAGTGGTTGCCGACTTTGATCGAAAGCTCCAGCAGTCGAACCAGAACCCGGCCCCCACAGTAGCGAGTCCCGAGTCCCGAGTCCCGAGTCCCGCTCACAACAATCCCGAGTCCCGAGTCCCGACCAAAGTCACAGCTCGAACTTGATGCCCTGGGCGAGCGGCATCTCGCGTGACCAGTTGATGGTGTTGGTCTGCCGGCGCATGTATGCCTTCCAGGCGTCCGAGCCCGACTCGCGGCCGCCGCCGGTCTCCTTCTCGCCGCCGAACGCGCCGCCGATCTCCGCACCCGAAGTGCCGACGTTGACATTGGCGATGCCGGTGTCCGAACCCTTGTGCGAGAGGAAGAACTCGGCGTTGCGGATGTCGGTGGTGAAGATCGACGAAGACAGGCCCTGGCGTACGCTGTTGTGCATGGCCATGGCTTCTTCGAGCGTCTTGTAGGACATGACGTAGAGAATCGGCGCGAAGGTCTCTTCCTGCACGATATCCCAGTCGTTCTCGGCCTTGATGATGGTCGGTTCGACGAAGAAGCCCTCGCGCTCGATGCGCTTGCCGCCGGCGAGCACTTCGCCGCCCGCGGATTTCGCGCGCTCGACCGCCTGCTCGAAGCGCTCGACCGCCTTCTCGTCGGTCAGGGGGCCCATCAGCGTGTCGGGGTTGAGCGGATCGCCGATGCGGACCTGCTTGTAGGCCTTGACCAGCGCCTCGGTCACTTTCGACTCGATCGATTCGTGCACGATCAGCCGGCGTGTCGTGGTGCAGCGCTGGCCGGCGGTGCCGACGGCGCCGAACACGATCGCCGGGACGGCCAGGTCGAGGTCGGCCGTCTCGTCGAGGATGATGGCGTTGTTGCCGCCCAGTTCCAGCAGGCTCTTGCCCATGCGACCGGCGACGCGTTCACCGACCATGCGGCCGACCTGGCTCGAACCGGTGAACGACAGCAGATTCACCCGCTTGTCGTCGATGAAACGACCGGCCAGCTCATTGCCCGGCTCCATGAACGAGGTGAACACGGGCGGGTAGTCGGTATCGGCGAGCGCCTCGTTGATCACGTTCTGCACCGCCGCGCAGCACAGCACGCCCTTCGGCGAAGGCTTCCACACCGTGGCGTTGCCGCAGATCGCGGAGATGAAGGCGTTCCAGGCATACACGGCAACCGGGAAATTGAAGGCGGTGACCACGCCGACCACGCCGAGCGGGTGCCATTGTTCGTACAGGCGGTGTCCCGGTCGCTCGGAGTGGGTGGTCTTGCCGTAGAGCATGCGCGACTGGCCCAGCGCGAAGTCGCCGATGTCGATCATTTCCTGGACTTCGCCGTCGCCTTCGGGCTTGATCTTGCCCATCTCCAGCGACACCATCGAACCCAACGCGTCCTTGTAGTCGCGCAGGGCGTCGTTGACCAGGCGCACCGCGTTGCCGCGCTCGGGCGCCGGCACCATGCGCCAGGCTTCGGCGGCTTCGCGCGCGGTCTCGATGACCTTCTCGTACTCGGCCTCACTCGCCCCGCTGACGCGGGCGATGACCGACCCGTCGGTGGGGTTGATCGACTCGACCAGGCCGTCCTCGCGCACCGGCGAGTACTGGCCGGGCCCGAAACAGGCGCCGGGGTTGATGTCCTTCAGTCCCAGACGTTCGAGAAGTTGCTTGTGATCGCTCATGACCGATGTCTCCTGGAGTTTGTGCTTGTGCCAAACCAGTTATTATCGCATCCTGCGGCGGGCAGGTCAGAGCCAGGGCGTGATATTCTCCTCGGGCGGGATATCCCTTCGAATTCAATGAAACTATCCGGCCGGGCCACGGTCTAGTTCCAGCGTGAGCCCGGTCGCCTTTGCAAGGACAGGAATTGCCCCGATGGGCGAGCGGGAAGTCGATCAAGAACTGGTAGAGCGTGTACAGAGCGGTGATAAATCGGCATTCGATCTGCTGGTGGGTAAATACCAGCACAAGATCATCAGCCTGATTTCCCGCTATGTCTCCGACCATGCCGAAGCCATGGATGTGGCCCAGGAAGCATTCATCAAGGCCTATCGCGCCATCGGTCGCTTTCGCGGCGACAGCGCTTTCTATACCTGGCTGTATCGAATCGCGATCAATACGGCCAAGAATCATCTCGTGGCGCAGAGCCGCCGCCCACCGCAATCGGACGTCGACGCCCAGGATGCGGAACAATTTCAGGTCGATTCGCGTCTCAAGGAACAGGACTCGCCCGAGCACGACGCCCTGCGGGGCGAGATCGAGCAGACGATCCACGAGGCGATCGCCGGCTTGCCCGAGGACCTGCGGGTGGCGATCACCCTGCGCGAACTCGACGGAATGAGCTACGAAGATATCGCCAGGACCATGGACTGCCCCATCGGTACGGTCCGGTCGAGAATCTTCAGGGCCCGCGAGGCCATCGATGCGCGGTTGCGGCCGCTGCTGGACAACCAATAGGAAGTGCGTACATGACTGAATCAAGCCGGGAA
>CAZSGS010000138.1:2713-6748 GCA_964606365.1 uncultured Wenzhouxiangella sp.
GGAAAACCTGTCGAGCCTGATGGACGGTGAACTCGACCGCAAGGGACGCAAGTTCCTGTTGCGGCGCCTCGCCGGCGACGCCGACATGAAGGCGAGCTGGAATCGCCTGCACACCGTGCGGGCCTGCCTGCACCAGGAGCGCCTGGTCACTGGCGATCTGGTGGCGCGGGTCGCGTCGGCGCTGGAAGACGAGCCGGCACCCAGTCGCAGCCTGCCCGCGCGGTTGCTGCGGCCGGTCGCCGGCGGTGCGATCGCGGCCAGCGTGGCGGTGATGGCCATCGTCGGCATAAACGCCAGCATGCTCGAACAGCAGGACACGGGTTCGACGCCCGGCGACGAGCCGGGCTTCGTCAGCCAGTCGACCGAGCTCGACAAGCCGTTCAACCAGTCGGCGGTACCGGTGAGTTTCTCCGAGGACCGCCGGGCCCAGCGCCAGCGTATCAGCGGCTACGTGATGCGTCATCACCAGGCCGCCGGCAATACCGGGTTCGTGTCCTGGGTGCCGATTGTCACGGACATGAATGAAGACGATGCGCCCGCGCAGACGGCCAGCCCAGAAGATCAAGTCGGCGAACCCTGAATCCATGTCCGCGCCGCTGCCCCGCCGGATCCTGGCGACGCTGATCGCCGGCGCTGCGCTGACCTCGCTCGCGCCCGCCTGGGCCGAAGACAGCGTGCATCACTGGCTCGATCGCATGGCTCGCGCGGTCGAGTCCCTTGACTATCGCGGCACGCTGGTTCACGTGCGAAACGGCGAGGTCGATACCCTCCGGATCATCCATCGCGCCGACGAAAGCGGCGTGCGCCAGCGTATTTATTCCGTCGATGGAGTGCCGCGCGAGGTACTGCGCAACGGCGACAGCGTGCGCTGCGTGTTGCCCGGCGACGAGCCGATGATGCTCGAAAGCCAGCTCGCCGAGCGTCTGTTGCCCTCGCTGCCGGTCAATCGGCTCCTGGGGCCGGAATCCGGTTACCGCATGTCCCTGGGTGGGCGCGAACGCGTGGCCGACATGATGGCGCGTATCATTCACATCCAGCCGCGCGACGCCTATCGCTACGGATCACGCCTTTGGCTCGAAGAGCGTACCGGCATGCTGCTTCGTTACGCATTGATCGACCACGACGATCGGCAACTGCAGCAGCTGTCGTTCACATCACTGGATCTGGGCGCGAAGATTAGCGACGCCGAGCTGGAGCCGAGCCTCGTTGGCAAGGAGATCTCGGCAGGCTCGATCGACGAGTCTGCGCAGCATTCCGGCTCCGTCGCCGGTCCCGTGCCATTGCGCCCGCGCGTACCGCGGGGATTCCGCCTGGTCAACGCCGGCGAGGGAAGCGGCCCCGATGGTTCCGAGTTCGAGCATCTCCTCTACAGCGACGGCCTTTCGAGCTTTTCGATCTACATCGAGCGAGCCGGCAGCGACGCCATGGCCGGTCGCGTGGAGACGATGGGGCCGGTTCACGTCTACACCACGCAGGGCGGTGGCCGGCTGTTCACGGTCGTCGGCGAAGTGCCGGCCGCCACGGTCGAGTTCGTCGGCCGACAGCTCCGTCGCACGAACCGCCTGCCTTCGCGTCGCTGACCGGCTGATATGAACTGGCAGATTGCCCGTGTGGTCGCCCGCGATGCCGAGCGATTGACGCTCGCATTCTCGCCTGCCGAGCACTGCCGCCGCTGCGCGGGTGGTGCCGGCTGTGGCGCCGGCACTTTCGCCCGCCTGTTCCGCCGGGGCGAGGCCCGGATGGTCATACCCGCCCGTGCGGAGATTTCCGGTAGCGAGTGGGTTCGGGTCGGTCTCGAACCGAAGCAGCTTGCACTGGCCGCGGCGCTGCACTACGGACTGCCGCTGGCCGGTTTTCTCGCCGGTGCCGCTGCCGGTCAGGTTACCGCTTCCGAAACCGCATTCGGCGATCTGGCCGCGCTGTCGATCGGCCTGGTCGGGTTCATGCTTGCAGCCGCAGTGGCCTCGCGCAGGTCGCGGTTGCTATGGAACCCGGCGATCGAGCGCTTGTCCTGTGAGGACGGCGACACCAAATCTTCCTTCAGCTAAAAACAGCAAGGGATTGCTCACGATGCATAGAATATTCAAGTCAACCGCGATTGTGTTTCTGGCACTGTCCGTCCAGCCAGTGCTTGCACAGCCCGACTTCACGGGCCTGGTCGAGGATTCGGTTCCGGCCGTGGTGAACGTCGAGACCACGCGTTTTGGCACTCGCCCGGACGATACCGGAAGAAGCGACGACAGACGCATGCCCGAAGACATGCCCGAGTTCTTCCGCCGCTTCTTCGACGAGCCCCCGGGTGGGCGTGGGCGGCCCGATCGCATGGGCGGCGGCTCCGGGTTCATCATTGATTCCGACGGGCTGATCGTTACCAATCATCACGTCATCGACGAGGCCGACGAAATCATCGTGCGCCTCGCCGACCGGCGCGAGTTCGAGGCCGAGCTGGTCGGCTCCGACGCCGAGACCGATATCGCCTTGTTGCGCATCGACGCCGAAGACCTGCCGACACTGGATTTCGGGTCGACCGAGACGCTCAAGCCGGGTGAATGGGTGATCGGGATCGGGTCGCCCTTCCAGTTCGAGCAATCGGTTGCCGCCGGCATTGTCAGCGCCAAGGGCCGGAGCCAGGGTGCGCGTCAGCAGTACGTGCCCTTCATCCAGACCGACGTGGCGATCAACCGCGGCAATTCCGGCGGTCCCCTGATCAGTACCGACGGCAAGGTCGTGGGTATCAACTCCTGGATCCTGAGCTCCCACGGCGGCAATATCGGTCTGTCGTTCTCGATTCCCAGCGAGGTCGCTCAGAATTCCATCGAACAATTGCTCGAAACCGGCAGCGTGGCGCGCGGTTTCCTGGGGGTGCAGTTGCAGGCCGTCACGCGTGAGCAGGCCGATGCGCTCGACCTCGAGCGGCCGATGGGTGCCTTGATCAACCGCGTCGAGCCCGACAGCCCGGCCGAAGAGGCCGGTATCGAAGTCGGCGACGTGATCCTCTCGTTCGACGGCACGCCCATCGATCAGCACTCCGAACTGCCCCCGCTGGTCGGTATGGAGCGACCCGGCACCGAGGCCGAGATGACCATCTGGCGCTGGGGTGAGCGCCAGACGCTCGAGGTGACGCTCGGAGAGCGCGAAGCCGATGCCGTCGAACGCGACCGGGATGGCGGTGGCGATGCTTCGCCGGCCAACGCCCTGGGCCTGATCGTCGAGCCGTTGACCGGCGAGTTGCGCCAGCGCTACGGCGATCCCGACGGCGGCGTGCTGATTGCCGACGTCGAGAGCGACAACGCCTATCGTGCCGGCATACGCGAAGGCCAGTTGATCCTGATGATCAACAACCAGCCGATCGACGGGATGGAAGACTTCGACCGGATCATCTCCGAGATCGAGGCGGGTCGCACGGTCGCACTGCTGATCCAGCAGGCCGACGGCGCAACGGCTTTCCTGGCCTATCGCCCGGAAGACGACGGCGGGGAATGATCCCGTTGGTCGTCGGTCCCGTCGGGCCGGTATAATCGACGATCTTTGAAGCAACGATCGCCCCCGTATTTCGCGGGGGCGATCTGATTGCGAACCGATGAAGGACCGATGACCGATACCCGCCACATACGCAATTTCTCGATCATTGCCCACGTCGATCACGGCAAGTCGACGCTCGCTGATCGCTTCATCCAGGTTTGCGAGGGTCTGACCGAACGCGAGATGGCCGAGCAGGTCCTCGACTCGATGGACCTCGAGCGCGAGCGCGGCATCACCATCAAGGCGCAGAGCGTCACGCTCGACTACCACGCCGACGACGGCCAGGTCTACCAGCTCAACTTCATCGACACGCCCGGCCACGTGGACTTTTCCTACGAGGTCTCGCGTTCCCTGGCCGCCTGCGAAGGCGCATTGCTGGTCGTGGATGCCGCCCAGGGGGTCGAGGCCCAGAGCGTGGCCAACTGCTACACGGCGGTCGAGCAGGGCCTGGAGGTCATTCCGGTGATCAACAAGATCGATTTGCCGGCGGCCGACCCCGAGCGCGTCAAGCAC
>CAZSGS010000139.1:0-6735 GCA_964606365.1 uncultured Wenzhouxiangella sp.
ATCTCTGGAAAGTGATGGGACCGGCGGGCAGAATTCCCGGGCGGCGGTACTGTGAGCGAAATAAAGCTGCACCTCGCCCAGCACTTCAAGCACTTTCTGAACCCTGGGCGCCGTATCCTCTGGCTCCAGAAAAAGCTCGAACAAGCCGTTCTCCAGGCGGTGCGCCAGTGATTGAATGCGGTTGGTGGCGTTGGGTCCGCGGCTGAAACGGCGGAAGAGACTCAGCCAATTCTGCTCATCCAGCTTGTCGATCAGATCGGCGGTCGGATTACGAGTAACTTCAACCCGATTTAGCGGCGTGGCGAAATAGGCTTTCCCGGCCCGCATCATGAAAGCGTAGCGCTGGAAAGCAGTGATACCGCGATCGACTCCCAGCTTAGATATGGCTCTGACAAAGCCGAGGCCATCACGGGCCGGTTTGCGACCAATGGTCACTCTGCCTTCGGCAAGCAGCGACTTCAGTTCGGGAAGCGATGTGGAGGCTGACCAGATCGGCATCCACATTTCAGCACGGGCAGCGCCCTCGTCGCCCAGGGCGCTGCTTCCCGAACCCGCACCGGTTGGGCGGACGGTAAATGGGTAGCTCAAGGCGCCTGAAGTGTTTCTTTCGAGGCGGCGGGTGGCCGCCGCCGCAAACAGCAGGGCGCCTTCCAGCATCAGGACAAAGTCCCAGGGGTTGATCAAAGATTCACTGCTGAAACCACTTGCCTGGTTGGCGCCGCCAGCACTGCCGGGAGAGAACTGGCCGATAGCTGTCGACAATAGTCCGGGGACTGACGTGGCAAATAGCGACTCGGAGAGGAAACCACCGGTTTCGAGTTTCGCTTCGCCACTGTTCACGTTGAATAGCCCGACAAGACGTTGCATGAAGTTGTTGGTAAAGTCGAGGCGGCCATCGTTGCCACCCGTACCCAGAAGAGGCGGGTATTTCGGGCTGTCTTCGGTCAACAACACGGCCGCGTCAAACCATGTCAGCGCCTCCTCATTTAGCTCGCCGCGTAATTTGTTGAGTAACGTGCTCTTGTCCTCACCTTCTGGCTTTTTGGAAATGCCGTACTCAGCAAATATGCCTCGAATCAAGCGAATAGCCTCGGCGTAAGGGGCGAATCGCTCTGACGCACTATCTTCTATCGGATCAATTCCTTTCCGGTTGTCTTTAGGGTAGAAGCCGCTGCCACCGTTCCAGGGGGCCAGCACGGGTGTCGGGCGATATTTCTCCAGAAAGAACTCCTGCAACGCGGTGGCATCCAGTTGGCTTGCAAGAACGAATTGGTCGTTCATCCACCACCCTCTTGCGTTCGGGTCATCCTGCTCAGCTACCAGCCGGAGAATCCCGAGAGCCTTGAGGTAACTGGCCAGCGGCGTGGGAGTGCAGCCTGTCAGGGCTATCTCATTGGTCATAATCTGCCTCCCTTTCCTTTGCGCTGGCGCGCCAGTCTGCAATTCGTACCAGTGCCTCAAGCCAGGCAAGGTCGAACGGTCCATAGGTTCGAAGCAGTCGCTGCGTGCGCTCGGTCCATGAAGCGCCTTGCGGCCCTTCTCCGAGTCGCATCAAGTCGAGGCACAGATCGGTTTCCGGCAAGGTTCTTCCGTTCAACGCAACAGCGGGCAGCCGGTCGCCATGCCATACGCCACGTGCATACAGCGCGTTGCCATCCGGCGGTCCTTTTTCGGTGGGCAATGCCCGCAGGCCCATGCGAACCTTACCGTGGTGGGCGGCTATCAGGTAGGCAATCAGATCACTGTGTTCGTTCTTGTCGCCGTGTTCTAGCCAGGCCAGCATGGAGGCGAGTTCGTGGCGAAAGCCCTTTCTGGGATGTTCCTTCTCGTCTTCATCAATCACTCGATACCTGGGGATGCCGCCTTGTGCAGACTTGGCCCAGAGCGTTTTCTTGTTCGGGACGGAGTCTCCGCAAATACCCAACTGAAAGGCTGGGTGTGCCTTACCGACGTCATGCCAAAGGCCTGCCTCTGCAAGGATATTGCACCGCTTGTCGTCCAGTCCCAATCGATCGGCTAGGGCTTTCGCTTCGTCGGCAACATCCTGAAGGTGTTTGGCCAATTCTAAGTAGCGCCCGATAGCGGTCTGAGGGTCGTCGGAATTGCGTTCCTGAGTGCCGGATTTGTCGGATTCGACTGGTACTACTGCCCGCTTGGCGTCAGCCACGAATCCCTGGTCCTCCAGGTAACCGCCCGCGTTGGCCCGAAGCTGCAGCGTCAGGCCAGGTCGCAACTGGTACTTTTCAACTGGGTTCCAGCGCTCTCCCAATGGATCCCATATCCACGCCTTGCGGCCCTTCTTGCCGAGATGATCCTTGAGCTGACCGAGCCCAACCGGGCACAGTTCATCACGGTCCGGCGCTTCGTCGCTCACAGGGTATTCGTCAAAATCGCGCCAGAAGACCTGCGACTGGGCGTTGCCTGAATCGCGGATGTAGGGTGAAACATCCACGTCGAAACCCGACAGGTCTGGGTCGGTATTGAATAGGTCCAGCAGATCCCGTCTACGCAACACGTGTGAACGTGCGATCGATTTGTCGACTGCTGGAAGTGCTTCGCTGTTTGCGCTGTTTAAACTGGATAACCGATCCCGTGCGCTTTCCAGAGTTTCTGGATCGTAGGGAAGCGTCTCGGTGGCTTCCCCGTCAATATCAATCCAGCGAATATGTGCGTCCGAATGCTCGCCAGCTCGATTGCAACGCCCAAACCGCTGCACCATGGAAGACCAGGGCGCCAACTCGGTGAAAAGTGTATGACTAGAAATATCTACGCCGGCCTCGACGGCCTGGGTGGCCACGATCACACGGCCGTTGTCACCCGGTTTGGCTTGCAATTGGCGCTCGATTTTCCGCCTTTCCCGCAGGCGAAACCGGGCGTGCAACAAGAGATGCTCGGCCGTTGGTAGCTTGTTCTGCAGAGCCGCGTAGAGTGCCTGGGCCCGTTCTACGCGATTGAGAATGACAAGTGTCTGCCGGCCGACCTGATGGGTCTCGGCTATTTCGTTCGACAGCGCTTCGATGTAGGCAGCAGCTTTCTTCTTACTGTTTTCCGCGTTCAGCAAGGTAGATGCAGGCTCGAGGGTCTTTGGTGCACTGACACGCTTTTCGATATTCGAGTCGTTACGGTCCTGCTCCCCGAGAGAGACCACATTCAAATTGTCCGTGTAATCCCGGAAGTCGATTGTGCGTAGCCAGTCTCTGTGCAATGTTGCCGAGGCCCACAGGCTTCGACAGGGTCGGCCCGTAGACATGCGCCGGCGCATCCCCTCAAGCTGCGTGGAAGTAGGCAATGCTGCACCCATCAACTGAACTTCGTCGTAGACCCAGAGCGAGTCGTTATGCAAAAGTGCGAAATGCACCGGCCACTGGTAGCGGCTCATGCCATAGCCGCGCATGAGCGCACGGGACAAAAGCATGTCCTGCGTACCGACGATGATTGCGTCCTCTTCAGGGTAGTCGGCCCATTCGGCTTTGCGCAGGTCATGTTGTCCGCCCATCAATACGTTGACACTGACTTTCCCATCTCCGGGGTTGCCATACAGATCGTGTGAATCGAGCCAATGCTTGATGTTGGTGACTGTTTGCTCAACGAGCACTCGCATGGGCAAGCAATACACAAGCCGCCGCGGCGTGTCTGGATCAGGATCCTGAAGATTTCGGCGCTTGTGAAGCCACGTCAGTACAACCGCGGCGGTTTTCCCAAGACCGGTTGGTACATGCAGTAGATCAGGCCAATCTCCTTCGGCAAGGCGTAGTTGATAAGGGTACGGCGCAGGGCCTGCAGCCTTCCTAAAAAAATCCGTGAAGGTCAATGGCATGGCGTGATTCCAAATGTGCGATTGCGACTGGTTTCCAATGAGGCCCCGGCGAATCGCCGGGGAGATTTTTCCTTGATTTTCGGGAATTCATATCCCGTCCACGCTTCAATGGGGCCGAACGAGTAGCGAAGGACATTCGATCGGAGTACCCCGAGCGTACCGGAGATTGTCATTATTCGCAAATTCAGATCCCTTCCACAAAGCTATAGTGTGCTACAGTATTGGGGAATCCACCGGCGGAGCAGTATTGCCGTAGTGGCATTTTGTAGTTACAATGAGCAAAGAACTGGTATGGGACGAAGACAAGAGGCGTCGGAATCTCCGAAAGCACGGGTTCGATTTTGTCGATGGTGAGCGGATCTTCGGCGGTCGTACGCTGACTTTTGAAGACACCCGCTTCGACTACGGGGAGCAGCGGCTGGTCACAATCGGCTTGCTGGAAGGCCGTATCGTTGTCGTCGTTCACACCGAGTCGGACGACACCATTCGAATCATTTCTATACGAAAAGCCACGCGCTATGAAGCACAAACCTACTTCGAATACTTCGCGCACTGATTGGGATCGAGTCGATGCCATGACAGACGAAGACATCGATTTTTCCGATAGTCCGCCGGTCACGCCCGAACAGTTCGCTCGGGCCGTGGCGCGTGAGGGGTTGAGTCCGGTCGCGCGCAAGAAGCAGGTGACTTTGCGGCTCGATGGCGATGTTCTCGACTGGTTTCGGGCGCAAGGCAAGGGATACCAGACCCGGATCAATGCATTGCTGCGCGAGTACATGAAAGCCCACCAGTCTGGCTCCAACCAGGGTTGATTCTTTGCTTTGGCGGCGGAGTTGGCCTGCATACTGGATATCCTGGCAGCCTGTATTCTCAAATCCTGAGAATGACCCCCACGACTTCGGCGCGTCCGGCCTGGAACGGTAGAAGGCGCCCGGAAGGCTGGTCGAGGAGTTGGATTGGTGCTCGGATATTGATTCAACGCCTGCCCCCTGTAATTGCCTGACTTGCATTCCCAACCTCGTGCAAGTCCGACCTTGCCTGCATTGGAGACTATCAGACGAGGGTGCCGGGGGCAAAGTCGCCGGTTCGGCGCGATGGGTCGGTCGTCCGTCGAGGCGTTCAGCGAAGATTCCGATGTCGTTCCCCGCGCGGGCGAGTCTTGTGCCCACATCGTCTACTCATCAAGATCCGACCAGCGATGGGGGCGGTTGATGGGTGTCGCGATACCGCTGCCGTCGGGGTTGGCCAGGGCTAGTAGTTCGTTTTCGTAGGCATTCAGCCCTCGCCGCATGGCGCCGAAAAGTTCGAAGGACTCGGTCTGGCGACAGGCGAATGCCGGTCCGAACACGACGAACTCGAAAGCCGTGCCGTCGGAGAATACGAAATCAAGGTAGCGCATCGGTCGGCGATTGCCGATTTCCAGGAAGAGATAGACGCACTCGATTCGGCGACCGAGAATCTCGCCGACGATGCTCTTGTCGTGCGAGCCATCCTTTCCCGTTCGTGCACCCCGGCAAAAGGATTCGACCCGGGGCGGCGGAGTTCGTCGGTTCGCATCGAGCCGGGCCCGGAATGCCGTTCGAGTCTGCCTGCTCTTTCGCCTTCGCCGAACGATATGACTGAATGAGTCGGCATCAAGAAACTCCTCCGGCAACAGCAGGCCGGGAAAGAAGAACTCCATCCCCGAGCCGTCGTCGAACATCAGGAACATGCGATTGTAGGGGTGTTTCGTGGCTCTTTTCCTGCGCTTGAGGAGTACGGCCGTGGGTCTGCGACCGAGGATGGCGCGGGCTGGCTTGATGTCTTGCAGTGCCGATGATGGTGTCGGTGCGGTGCGGGCGCTTTCTGGCATCAGTAATTCCTCAGGCGTGCGTTTCCCATTCATGCCCTCACGAATGTTGCGCCCAGTTTAGTCGGCGGCGTTCTCAGTCGGTGAGAACGAACCGGAGGTGGCCGAAACGGCGGAACTGGTGTTGTTCGGCCGACAGCGGCGAGCTGGTTCGAATCCTGCTGTGGGAAGACGATGTCGATGCCGCCTGGCAGGAAGCCCGCGAGCGCGGATGTGCGGAGTCGCTGTGGCTGGAACTCGCCGCCCGGCGGGAGCGCGCTTGTCCCGAGGATGCGTTACCCATCTACCAGCGCCATACCAGCGCGAGATTGAGCCGGCCCTGAGTCGGAAGAGCAACGATGCCTACGGCCGGGCCGTTCATTACCTCGACAAGGTGAGACTGTCGATGAAGCGCCTCGACCCAAAACGATGAGTTCGCCAGGCTTCCGGAGCGCATTGCGCCGAGCATCGGCGCAAGTGCAATTGCATCAAACTGCTGGACAGCGAGGCGCTGGTCGTGAGTGATCAGCGCCTGCAGTCCAGTGATGCTCCCATCGAATCGATTCGTAGTCAGCGAAACGTCGGTCTCGGCGTGTCCTGCGTGGAAGCGGGCAGAATCGGCAGCTTCAGTGCCCGTTCGGGAATCTCGCCCTCCAGGGCCTGGTAGAAGGCCATCAACTGGTCGATCTGCTGCTCGTCGAGTTCCCGTCCGAGCTGTACGCGCGCCATGACTTGCGTCGCATCGCGCAGATCCCAGACCGAGCCGTCGTGGAAGTACGGGTAGGTGCGGGTGATATTGCGCAGCGACGGCACCTTGAACACGTAAAGGTCCTCCTCCTTCTGCGTTACCGCGAAGCGGCCCACGTCCATCGGCATGGTCGGCTGGTCGCGGGTGACGAATTCGCGCGTGGCCTCCCAGTAGGACTCGACCATGCCGAAGCGCGCCATCATGCGACCGCCCAGCCCCGGACCGGAGTGGCAGCCGGCGCAGCCGGAGTCAACGAAGGTCTTCAGGCCGGCCAGTTCATCGTCGGAAAGCGCTTCGGTGTCGCCTTCGAGGAAGCGGTCGAAGCGGTCCGGCGTCGACAGG
>CAZSGS010000140.1:0-6655 GCA_964606365.1 uncultured Wenzhouxiangella sp.
TCGCCATTCTGCGCGGCCTGCTCAGGCGCAACTCGATCATCGAGAACAACATCGTCCAGACGGTCGCAAGTGCCGTCAACGGTGCCGCCTCCGGGCTGATGTTCTCCGTGCCCGCCTTCTTCATTCTGGGCGAGACGAATTTCGACCCCCTTCTTCTGACCTTCGGCTGCATCGCCGGCGCCTTCCTCGGCATCGCCTTCATCATTCCGCTCAGGAAGCAGATGATCGACTACGAGCGCCTGACCTACCCGGGTGGTGTCGCGGTGGCGACCATTCTCAAGTCGCCGGGTGCGGGTATGCGCAAGGCGATGTACCTGATCGGCGCAGCGCTGTTCGCGGCCGGCGTCCACAGTATCGTGCAGTTCAGCGGTACCAGCTACTACGACCTGGGCAGTCGCATCGGCATGCCCGAGTACATGAACGGCGTGTGGTACCTCTCCCTGCTGACGGTGGGCGTGGCCTATATCGCCGGCAAGGGCGGTGTGGCCTTCATCATCGGCGGCTTTCTCTGCTACTGGATCCTGTCGCCGTTTCTCGACCTCAGCGGGCTGATGCCGGCCAATCCCGAAACCGGCCAGGCGCTCAGCGACCCGGGCATGCTGCAGGGCCTGCTGTATCGACCCGTGGGTATCGGCATGCTGATCGGCGGCGCGGTGGCCGGCGTACTGATGGCGCTGCCGCTGATCGTGACGGCCGTCAAGAGCATGCAGAACGCCGCCAGGAGCGAAGCGGCGCTGGCCAAGGACGAGATGCCGATCAAGCTGCTCTATTTCGCCATCGCCGGCGCCACGCTGCTGCTGATCTTCATGGCGGTGACTTCCACCGAGGAGACCGGCTGGGTGCGCGGCATCACCATGGGCGTGGTCGGCACGCTGTGGATCTGGATCGCCGGCGTGATCCTGTCCGAGGCCATTGGCCGCACCAACTGGTCGCCGCTGTCGGGCATGACGCTGATCGCGGTGACGATCATGATCTTCATTGCCCGCGGCATGGACGACTCGGCTGCGATCGTCGCGTCCATCATGGTGGGGGCGGCGGTGTGTGTGGCCATGAGCCAGGCGACCGACCTGATGCTCGACCTCAAGACCGGCTACCTGATCGGCGCCACGCCGCGGGTGCAGCAGATGGGTCAGTTCCTCGGCGCCTGGCTCGGACCGATCCTGATCGTGTCGCTGATCTTCATCCTGCACGAGGCGTACGGCCTGGGCAGCGACAAGCTGCCGGCACCGCAGGGGCAGGCCCTGGCCAGCATGGTTTCGGGCATCCTCGGCGGCGAGGTGCCGCTGGACAAGTACATCGCCGGTGCCGGCCTGGGCGCGCTGTTGAGCGTGGCCTCGCCGGGGCTGGGTATTACGGCCGGGCTCGGTTTCTACCTGCCGTTTGCCATCGTGCTGACCTATTCGATCGGTACACTCATTCGCGTCGTCAGTGACTGGAAGCTGGGCCATCGCTTTGCCGACGACGTGGGCATTCCCGTCGCTGCCGGACTGATCGTGGGCGAGGCCCTGGTCGGGGTCGGCTTCGCACTGGCCAAGATCTACCAGGGGATGGGCGCATGAAGGCTCTCGCAATCTTTCTGATCATCGCCGGCTTCGTGCTGGGCGCCCTGTTCGCCGTGCTGTCGGTCGATACCGTTGCCTGGCTCCCTTACCTGGTGGCGGTGGCGCTCGGCTTCGTCGGTGTCGTCATGCTCAAGCGCACGCACCGCGCCGGCGCGAGCGATTCGCACCACGTTGCCGGCAACATCGGCACCCTCGAGACGGCGCTGGACAACATCTGCCGCAATCTCGACGACCTGGTGGGCCGCCGCGAGCGTGTCCCGCCGCACGAGTTCCGTTTCGAGATCGATCGGCATTTCCGCGAGGATCTCACGGCCTTCGCCGATGCCCGAGAGTCGATGCAGCACGCTTTCGGGCTGCAGGCCTACGCCGACATCATGAGCGCCTTTGCCGCCGGTGAACGCTATATCAACCGCGTCTGGACGGCGTCGGCCGACGGCTACGTCGACGAGGTCATGGCCTACCTCGAGAAGGCGCAAAGACAGTTTTCCGAAGCGCGCGAAGCCTTCGCCGTACAACGCGGATGAAGCGGCCCGGGCCTGTGCTATCTTTGCCGCGTGATGCCTCGAATCCTGTCATTTCTGGCCTTGATCCTGGCGCTGTCCGCCCCGGCCGGCGCGGTCTCGCTCTATACGGCTGAAGTCGAGGTCGAGCGCGGCGCGCGCGCCGGTTCGGCGGAGCAGCTCCGGGCGCTCGATCGGGTGCTGGCACGCCTGACCGGCCGATTCGATCGCTCGCTGGTCGATCAACTCGACCTCGGCGCGAGCGATCTCGACGATCTTGTTCTCTCCCAGCAACTGGTCCGCCGCGACGTGGTCGGCGCCGACGGCGATTCTCGCGAATCGCTGCACCTGCAGGTCGAGTTCGACGAGCCCTCGGTCAACGAGCTGCTCAAGCGCAGTGAGCTGGCGCGCTGGGGACGCGAGCGCCCGGCGGTTCTGCTCTGGGCCGTCGTCGAGGATGACCAGGGCACGCGGTTCATCGAGAATGCCCGTCTGGAGTGGGTGATCGGCGACCAGGCGCGCCGCGCGGGGCTCGACGTGGTTCGTCCCTTGCGTGACGCCATGGATCTGTCGGAGATTTCCGTGCAGGACGTTCGCGGCGGCTTCCTCGGTTCGGCCGAGGCGAGCGCTCGTCGCTACGGAACCGGCGTGATTGCCATGCTCGATCTGCGTTTGCAGGATCCCGATCCGGATCAGCCGCTGTGGAGCGCCCGCTGGCGCTGGCGGGTCGGCGGCCAGGAGTCGGGGCTGAGCCATAGCGGCGGCGATCCCGAAGAACTGATTCGCGACGGCATGGACCGGCTTGCATCGGCGCTGGCGGCGCGCTATGCGATGATCGATATCGACGGTGAGCCGGCGCGCTGGCAGCTTACGGTCGCCGGTATCGTCGACGAGGTCCAGTATGCCGAGGTCCTGCGCTACCTCGACAACCTCAGCATGATCGACGATGTCCGGGTCGCCTCCGCCGAGGGTCGTCAAGTGACCTTCGAAGTGCTGGCGGCCGGGCAGGATCTCGAGACCTACCTTGGCCTCGGCGGCTTGCTCGAACTCGAACGTCGCGAGGGAGAGCGACAACTCCTCTTCAGGCTGGTGCGTTGAACCTGAGTTTCCTGCCCAACCTGCTTACGGTCGCGCGCATGCTGGTGGTGCCGCCGATGGTCTGGCTGCTGCTCGTCGGCCAGTACCAGTGGGCCCTGGCGCTGGCCGTTTTCGCCGGTGTCTCCGACCTGCTCGACGGCTGGCTGGCCCGACGCTTCTCCTGGCAGTCGCGCTGGGGCGGGATTTACGATCCGCTGGCCGACAAGCTCCTGATGATGGCCGGTTACCTGACGCTGGGCTGGCTGGCCGAGCTGCCCTGGTGGCTGATCGGACTGGTGATTTCTCGTGACCTGGTCATCGTCATCGGCGGCTATGTCTACTACACGCGCTTCGAGCGATTCGAAGCCGAGCCGACCCAGCTTTCACGGCTCAACACCTTCTGCCAGGTGTCTCTGATGTGGTTCGTTCTGCTGCGACTGGCCGGCCTGCCGCTGCCGCGCGAGGCGCAGATCGGCCTGGTCTGGCTGGTCGGCGTCATGGCCGTCGTCACACTCGTCCAGTACGTGTGGATCTGGACCGGCAGAGCCGTGGCCGTCAGCCGCTCGCGTCGCGACGGCGACTCGAATTCCTGAAGGCGTCCCGTGAGTCGGTCCCAGCTGCCACTGGCGCTCAAACCGCCGCGCCGCCCCCGCTTCGGGAACTTCATCCTCGGCCCCAACCAGGCGGTTGTGGCCACCCTGTCGCAGGGCATCGAGGCCGGTGGCTGGTATTTTCTGGCCGGCCCGGCCGGTTCGGGTCGCTCGCATCTTCTTGCCGCGTTCTTTGACGATCGCTGCGCCCGGGGCGATCGGACCCATTTCATCGCGCTCGGCCGGCCGCGGCAAAGGATGCTGCTCGAGCATGCCGACGGCGACTGGGTCGTGATCGACGATGTCGACGTGCTGGCCTCAGACGAGGCGGGTGAGCTCGCCCTGTTCAACGCACTCAATCGCTGGCGCTCCGAGCGAACGGGCGTCCTGATGAGCGGTGCGGGGCGCGAGCGATTCGAGCTGCCGGACTTGCGCTCGCGCCTGGGGCAGGCCACGCGACTGACGCTCAAGCCGCTGGAGGAGGGCGAGCTGGCGGAGCTGGTTCGCGGCCTGGCGGCCGAACACGAGGTCCCGCTCGGACGCGGCGTGGTCGACTACATCCTCAGCCGGGCGCCGAGAAACGCCGGGCGAATGACCGAACTGGTCGAGGCGGCTGCCCACCGTGCGCTGACCGAGCGGCGCACGCTTTCGGTGCCCCTGGCGCGGGACATACTAAACGACCGTCTGTCCTGAAGCCCGGCGGGTTGATCGGAAAGCGGCGTACGGCTTCGGAGCGAGTCCCCGCAGGCCGGTGCGGCCTGCGGGGATCTCCAAAAGCCCGAAAATCGAGCACAGGGAAGCGGTGTTTTCCGCTCAATCCTTGAGCGTCATCGTGCTCCGGAACTCGATGCCGCGTTCGGTCAGGTGCATGCTCGCCTCGGTGTAGTCGTAGAGCTCGGCCAGGGCGGCCATCGCCTCGGACGGGTCGGAAGCGTCGGTATCCTCGCCCATGGCCTCGAGTTGCTCCTGCATGCCGGCCATCAATTCGCCGAGCGCGTCGGCGTAGCCGGCAAAGTTGATGCCATAGCTGAGGATGGCGCTGCCGCCGTCGCCCGGTTCCATGGTCTCGTTGAGCCGGTCCTTCTGGGCTTCGCCCACGGCCAGGCCGAGTGCGGCCTCACCCAGTCCGATGAAGGCCGAAATGCCTTCGGGCATGTTCGGAATGACGCCCTCGGGTACCGGCTGCGGTTCGCCACCGGCTTCGAGCTGCACGGAAGCCAGTTCGGGCGAAAACATCTGCGCCATGCCCAGCATCATCTGCGGATTGCGCATGAACAGGGCGAGCGAACCTTCCGCGGACTCGACGTTGGAGTTCTCGCCCAGCGTGACGTTCTCGAGGTTCAGGTGCAGGCCGTTGAAATTGGTGACCACCGGCGGGATCGGCTGGTTGAGTGCCATTTCCCATTCTTCGGCGTTCTCGCGAATGCTCGCGAAAAGCTCGCACTGCGGCGGTGTTTCGACCCAGCCGGCGACGATCTCGCGTGCGAAGTCGCGCGCGCCGACGATGTTGAGCGCCAGGCCGAACTCGAGCAAGCCGGCGTCTTCCCGGTCGAGATCGACGGGCGTGTCGGCGACGACCTGCATGCGCTCGGCAAAGTCGGCATCGGCCTCGACGGTCATGTCGAAGGCCATGAAGTCGCTGCTGACGTCGGTGTAGCCCAGCGTGGCCCGCGGGAACAGCTCGACCAGGGCGTCGAGTTCGGCCCGGCAGGCCTCGTTGCCTGCAATCTCGCGCAGGGCCGAGGACTCTTCTGCCGCCGCCATCATGGCGTCTTCGCCGTCGAGCAGCTGATCGACGATGCGGCCGAATTCCATGAAGCCGCTGGCGTAGGGGGTGTAGCCGCGATCGCTGGCGAAGCGCTCGAGTTCGTTCGCCTCGAAGGCGGTGGCCGGTTGATCAAGGTTGGCCACGCGGCGCAGCAGGGCCTCGTTGTCGGGCACGATCGCCACGGTGGCGAAGTGGTCGTCGTACGACAGGGCCAGACCGATGTCCTCCATTTCCGCCCAAAGCACTTCCACGTCCTCGACCTCGCGCCAGGTCAACTCGGTCTCGGCCTCCGCGGCGATGCGGTCCAGCGTGGCGCGAAAGGCCTCGGGGTCGGACAGCTCCCAGTGCACGAAGGGAGAGAGGGAAACGGCGTGGATCGCCCAGTGACCGTTGGGCTCCAGGCCACGCTCGGTGAAAGCCTCACGGCTGTCGATCCGGGCAAATTCGCGCAGGATGGCGGCCGCGACCGGGGCTTCGTCGAGTTCATCGGCGATGGTGTTGTAGGTCTCGCGATTGAGATCGGCCATCGACTGCAGCGGCGCCCACAGCTTTTCGCTGAGCTCGTCGGGGATGGTCTCGATGTTGGCCATCAGCCAGGCGGTGTCCGCGTCAATGCGGTCGAAAAGCATGTTGGTAGCGTCGGCGGAGCCGGTGCCGGCGTCCGAGGCGGTCTCGCCCGGCGCCGAGGTGTCCGTCTCATCCCGGTCGCAACCGGCGATGAGCAGGGCACAGAAGCCGAATACGGCGATTTTGCGAATCATGGTTCATTCCCTCCCGGGGGATTTGTAGTCAGTTTGTGGTGCTAGTGTTATACAACACCAACACACTTGTCAAGTGGGGTTGGTTTTTTGGTTTTCTGGTTGCTCGAGAGTGGATCGGCACGGGGCGGCGCTTGAGGCTACGCTGCTGTGCTGCCATACCTGCCGCCCAACTCACTAAAACACCAAAATACTAAAGCACCAAAACACCAAAACACCAAATTGCCAGATCAACCGAGTGATTTGACGCCGCTGATCAAAGACTGCGCCACCTTCTGGGCGTCGCCGTAGAGCATGCGCGTGTTCTCCTCGAAGAACAACAGGTTCTCGATGCCCGAGAAACCGGTGCCCTGGCCGCGCTTGATCACGATACAGTTCCTGGCGCGGTCGGCGTCGAGGA
>CAZSGS010000141.1:0-6645 GCA_964606365.1 uncultured Wenzhouxiangella sp.
GGCCATGTAGCCGGCCGCCAGCTTCATCTTGCCCTCGCCGCGCAGCAGCATGTTGAGCGTCATGCCGCCGATGGCGCCGAAGCCGCCCAGGGCCGAGGCGCGCAGGTAGGCGGCGGCGATGTCGACCAGCTCGCCGCGCGCGCCCATGGCGTAAACGAGCTTTCCGGCCAACGCGCCGCCCAGCAGCGCATAGCCCAGCGAGAGCGCGAACGCGATGGTCAGGGCGGTGCCGGGCAGTTGCTTTACGGTTTCGCGGTCGCCGCGCCCGATGGCGATCGACAGCGCCACCCCGCCGCCGATGCCGGCCAGCGATCCCAGGCCGAGGGTCAGTTGGGTCAGGGGATAGGCCAGCACCGCGCCGGCAAGGGCCCGCTCGCCGATCAAGTGGCCGATGTAGACCGCGTCCATGATCGCGTTGAGACCGAAGGCCATCATCACGGCGATGGCCGGCCAGGCCATGTGCCAGAGCACCCGCAGGCGCGAGCCGTAGAGAATCAGGTTGGCGTGCGGATCGGTGTGTGCCTTCGGCACGACGGCGTCCGGTGAAGCGCTCACCTCACCCGCCCGCGCGCAGGATGCGGATCGGCGAAGTCCTGAGGACCGAACGGTTTCCCAACCAGCCGCTGCCGACGACCAGCACGATCGACACCACGAAGCCGGTGGCGAGCAACATCGGCGATGGCCGGTAGGCGAACTCGAACAACTCGCGCGCCAGCAGCCAGCCGGTGAGCGCAGCGCCGCCGGTGGCCAGCACCGCGGCGATCAGTGCCATGGCGCCGTACTCGATCAGCAGGCCCCGGCGCACCATGCCGTCTTCGGCGCCCAGGGCGCGGATCAGCGCCGCTTCCTGCCGGCGCTCGTCGCGCGTGGCCTCCAGCGCGGCCAGCAGCACGACCAGTCCGGCGATGAGCGTGAAGAAGAACACGACCTGGGCCGCGCTCGAGACCCGGTCGATGATCTCCCCGATGCGGTCGAGCAGGGCGCCGATATCGATGATCGACACGTTGGGCCAGCCCTCCTGGATGTCGCGCAGGGGACCGCCCTCGTCGGGCATCTGGAAGCTGGCGATCAGTTGGTGCGGCAGCGTCTCGCCGTCGGCGGGCGTGAGCAGGATGAAGAAGTTGACGTTGAACGACTCCCACTCCACCTCGCGCATGCTCGTGACCGTCGCTTCCAGCTGCTGGCCGCCGGCTTCGAACAGCATGGTGTCGCCCATGCCGATGCCCGTTCGCTCGGCCCAGCGCCGGGCCAGCGAGATTTCGCCTTCGGCATCGGCGGCGAAAAACGCGCCCTCTACCACCTCGTTGGTCGGCGGCAGCTCGTCGATCCAGGAGATATTGACCTGCCCGGCCCAGCGGTGGTCCGGCGGCGGCTCACCGTTGACCTCGAGCAGGTTGACCGTGGCCATCGGGCGGATCTGGAGGTTGCCTGCGCCCGCCTCGCGCAGGGCCTCGCGTACCGCCTCGCGCTGGTCGGGCTGGATATTGACCGCGAAATGGTCGGCGGTGTCTTCGGGCAGGCTGCCGCGCCATTGTTCCAGCAGCTCGGTGCGCACGATCATCAGCAGGAGCAGGGCCATCAGGCCCAGGCCCAGGGCAGTGATCTGGATGATGCCCTGACCTCGGCGGCGGTGCAGCCCGGCCAGACCGAAGCGCCAGTCGGCGCGGGTGCGCTTCGACAGTTGCCGGCTCAGGCCCATTGCACCCCAGGCGGCCAGGGCGAGTGCCGCGGCCAGGGCGGCCGATCCGCCGAGGACGATCATCGCCAGGCGCAGGTTGCCCAGCTGCAGTACCGGAATGGTCAGCGCGCCGAGGATCGGCAGCAGCCACAGGCCGCCGGCCAGGCCGGGGCGGGTGTCGAGCGAGCGGTTGAGGATGCGCATCGGCGCGACCGATCTCAGCGCGACCAGCGGCGGCAGGGCGAATCCGGCCGCCAGCAGCAGCGTGAAACTGCCGCTGCCGAGAAGCGGCATCAGGCGAGCCGACGGCAGCTCGCCGGCCGGGCCGTCGGCCAGTATCGAGGCGATGACGGCCTGCGCGCCGAACGCCAGCAGCCCGCCGGCGGCGATCGCCGCCAGGGCCAGCCACAGCAGCATCAGGCTCAGCGCGCCCAGGATTTCGCGGCCCTCGGCGCCGAAGGCCTTGAGCAGGGCCACCAGGTCGCGCTGTGATCGCGAGTAGCGCAGGGCCGCCAGCAATACCGCCGCGGCGGCCAGGATCACGGCGGTCAGCGCGGCCACGCCCAGGAAGCGTTGGGCCTGCTCCAGCGCCTGGCCCGTGTCGGCTTCGGCGTCGGCGACCGTTTCGAGCCCCTGGCGGCCTTCGAGCCGGGGCTCGACCCAGCGGCGGAACTCCGCCACGGCCGATTCGCTGCCCGCGACAAGCAGGCGCCAGCGCACCCGCGAACCGGGGCCGAGCAGCTCGCTTTCGAGCAGGTCGTCCATGTGCACGATCAGGCGCGGGGCGAGCATGAAGCGGCTGCCGCCGCGGTCGGGCTCCCAGGCCAGAACGCGGTCGACGGTGACCGGCCGGCGGCCGATGTCGGCCTCCACGCCGGTGTCGGTGTCGAACAGGCGAAGGCCGCGGGCGGCCATCCAGCCACGACCCGGTTGGGGTGCGCCGGTCGTCGCCGCCGCCTCCTCGGCGCCGAGTCGGTCGGCCAGCTTGAGCTGTCCGCGCAGCGGATAACCCTCGGTCACCGCCTTGACGTCGACCAGGTGGCTTTCCTCGCCGATGAACAGCACCGTGCTCAACAGCGCGATCTCGGCGGTGTCGAGCCCCAGCTCGCCGGCCTTGCGGAGGTACTCGTCGGGCAGTCGTTCGCGCCCGGTCACCACCAGGTCGGCGGCCAGCACTTCCCCGGCCTGGCGCTCGAGCGCGCGCCCGACCCGGTCGGTGAACAGGCTCACCGCCGCCAGCGCCGCGGTGGCCACCACCAGCCCGGCGAACAGCATCACCAGGGCGCCGGAGCGGGCCTGGCGGGTCAGCAGCTTCAGCGAGAGGGTGGTGGCGTTCATCGGCTGATGGCTGCGGTTGGCTGGGATTCAGGGGTCAGGGCTCGAGATTCAGGGAGCGTGGGTTTAGGCGGTTGCCGCGGTGCCGAAAGGCCAGTATTGCCCGTCGCTGGGGCCGGGCACTTGGCGGAGCCGCCCTGACCCCTGACGCCTGAATCCTGAATCCCTGCCTCCACCGACATCATGCCGGCGCCACGGTCTGCTCACTGCCCGCGAGCGAGCCATCCTCGATTTCCAGCACCCGTGCGCAACGCCGAGCGAGCTTCGTATCGTGGGTCACCAGCACGAGCGCCGTACCGTGGCTTTCATTGAGCGCGAACAGCAGGTCGGCCACGGATTCGCCGGTGCGCTGGTCGAGGTTGCCGGTGGGCTCGTCGGCGAACAGGATGGCGGGCTCGCCGGCAAAGGCCCGGGCGATGGCCACGCGCTGCTGCTCGCCGCCGGAGAGCTGGCGCGGGTAATGCTCGAGCCGATGGCTGAGGCCGACCTGGTCGAGCGCGTGCAGGGCGCGCTTGCGCGGGTGCTCGAAGCCGGCGATCTCGAGGGCGAGCATCACGTTCTCCAGCGCGGTCAGGCTCGGCAGCAGGTGAAAGCTCTGGAACACGAAACCGACGTGGCGCTTGCGCAGTCGGGCGCGGGCGTTTTCGTCGAGCGTCTTGAGTTCGGCGCCGCTCAACCGGATATCGCCCGACGTGGGCCGGTCGAGCCCGGCCAGCAGGCCGAGCAGGGTAGTCTTGCCCGAGCCCGAGGCCCCGACGACCGCCAGCGTTTCGCCGGCGTTCAGGTCCAGGCTGATATCTTTGAGAATCTCGAGTCGCCCGCCCGGGGCGTCGACTGAAAAACCCACCTGTCGGGCCGACAGGATGTTGTTGCCGGAATCGCTCATGAATGCTCGTGTTTCACTCTGTTTATTGGTCGCCGTTTTCCTCGCCGCCGGGGCGCAGAGCGCCGCCGTGCGTGCGGAAACGGTGATGATCGTCGGCGACAGTCTGTCCGACGCCTATTCCATTCCCCGTGAATCGGGCTGGGTGCACCGCTTGACCGAGCGCCTGGCCGACGAGCACGAAGTGGTCAACGCCAGCATTTCGGGCGAGACCACCGCCGGGGCGGTGTCCCGAATCGACGGACTGCTGGAAACCCACCGGCCGGACGTGGTGCTGATCATCCTCGGCGGCAACGACGGCCTGCGCGGGCTGGCACCGGCACAACTCGAAGACAATCTGGCGTCCGTGATCGAAAAAGGCAAGTCGGCCGGCGCGACCGTGGCCCTGATGCAGATCCGCCTGCCGCCCAACCTCGGCCCGACCTACATCGAGCGCTTCGAGTCGGTCTACCCGCGCCTGGCCGAGCGCCACGGGATCGAGCTGCTCCCGTTCTTCCTCGAAGACCTCTACCAGCGCCCGGGCATGCTGCAGGACGACGGCATCCACCCGACCGCCGAGGCCCAGCCGCGGATGCTCGAGGCCGTGTGGTCAGAGCTGAGTAGTCTACTGAATTGAGGCGGTGATTCGCGCGAAATCGCGAAAGTCTTCCAGTCGGTCCGTGCATATGGAGTGGACGATGCGCCAGTCGACATCTCGATAGCTGTGGATGGCGATATTGCGAAAGCCCACAGCTCGCTGCAAGCGATCGGCAAGCTCGGAGTCGATCATGCCGGCCTGCTGCATCAGCCGGAACGTTTCACCCATGGTCGTGGGGGCAGGCTGCTCGGTCGCGCTGAGCGCGTGGTTGCCGATATCGACTGTGAGTTGAATCGCCCGCGTCAGGTTGAGCGTAACGATGTCCTGGGCATCGATGTTCTCGGCCAGCTGCTGGGCCGAGTCGGGACAGGTCGCTTCTACCCGCTGAATACAGCGGCGCAACGACTCCAGCTTTTCATTCAGGACTGCTCCAGCCATGCCTTGCGTCGCTCTTCGAGCATGCGGTTGCGTAGCGGCAGGAAGTCAGCCTGGTCAATGAGGTGACGGCTGACGAGCCGGGCCCAGGCCTCGTTGCTGCCCAGAATTCGGGCCCCGCCGGAAATGATCTCGCCGAGCAGGGGCTCGCCGACCTGCTGCAAGTCGATCAGATCCACAGGGCGTCCCGTCTTTCGGGCCAGCTTGTCGATCAGTGCCATTCGGCGTTCACTATCCAGCGGTTTGCCGGCATCGACAGCGATGTCCAGATCGCTGTCTGGGCCGGCGGAGTCCGAGGCCACTGAACCGAACACCACGGCAAGTTGGATATCACCCTCGGATTCAAGGGTTTTTGCCAGTCCGCGATGTGGGTTGGGACGCCTGCTGCTCATGGCTGGAGTATAGCAGCGCGGCTGACAAGCCTGATCAGGGCGCTGCGATCCGGCTGACACCGCCAAGGCCTTGCCTGTATCCTTTGGGGTCTGACCCGAGACCTCCAGCGAATCCCATGTCCGAACGCGAAATCATGGAATACGACGTCGTGATCGTCGGTGCCGGCCCGGCCGGCCTGGCCTGCGCGATCCGGCTCAAGCAGCTGAAAGATGATCTCAACGTCTGCGTGATCGAGAAGGCCGCCGAAATCGGCGGACATATTCTCTCCGGCGCGGTGATCGAGCCCGAACCGCTGGACGCGCTGATCGAAGGCTGGCGCGACGATCCGCCGCCGATCTGCGTGGAAGCGGGCAAGGACCAGTTCCTGCACCTGAGCAAGACCGGCAAGCGCAAGCTGCCCACGCCACCGCAGCAGAAGAACCACGGCAACTTCATCGTCTCGCTCGGCGCGATGTGCGGCTGGCTGGCGCCCAAGGCCGAGGCGCTGGGCGTCGACCTGTTTCCCGGCTTTGCCGCCGCGGATCTTTCCTACAACGACAAGGACGAAGTGCAGGGCGTGATCATCGGCGATATGGGTGTCGATATCGAGGGCAACGAGAAGGACACCTACGTTCAGGGCATCGAGATCCACGCCCCGGTGACCGTGCTGGGCGAGGGCTGCCGCGGGCACCTGTCCAAGCGCGCGATCAAGAAGTACAAGCTCGACGCCGACAGTGACCCGCAGACCTATGGCATCGGCATGAAGGAACTCTGGCGCCTGCCTGAAGGGCGCGTCGAGCCGGGCTATATCCAGCACACCGTGGGTTGGCCGCTGCCAGACGAAATCTACGGCGGCAGCTTCGTCTACCACCTCGACAAGGATCGCGTGGCGGTCGGCTTCGTCTGCGGCCTCGACTACCAGGATCCGAAGTTCTCGCCCTTCGAGGCCTTCCAGCAGTTCAAACACCACCCGATGATGCACGAGCTGCTCGAGGGCGGCGAGATCCTGTCGTCCGGCGCCCGCGCCCTCGTCGAGGGTGGCTACCAGTCGCTGCCGAAAGTCGAGATGCCCGGCGCGATGCTGATCGGCGATTCGGCCGGCCTGCTCAACGTGCCCAAGATCAAAGGTACGCACCAGGCGATGAAGTCCGGCATGCTCGCCGCCGAGCACCTGGCCGAAAAGCTCAGTAGCGAAGGTTTCGATGCCCGCCTGCGCGATTCCGACATCATGGCCGAATTGAAGAAGGTGCGGAACATCCGCCCCGGCTTCAACAAGGGCCTGTGGCGCGGCATGGCCGTCGCCGCGCTCGAGACTGCCACTGCCGGCAAGCTGCCGCGCACGCTGTCCAACCACGCCGACCACGA
>CAZSGS010000142.1:0-6629 GCA_964606365.1 uncultured Wenzhouxiangella sp.
ACCATGGCGATGCGTTCGGCGGCCATGCGGTCGGCGGCTTTCCAGGTCGGGATGCCGTCGCGCTCGGCGATCTGGAAGATCTTCGAGACGTTGTAGTAGATGGCGCGGGTCATGCGCTTGGCGCGTTCGCGGTTGTAGCCTTCGAACTCGATCGAGACGTTCATCAGGCCGCCGGCGTTGACCGCGTAGTCGGGCGCGTAAATGATGCCGCGGCGCTCGAGTTCGTCGCCGCATTCCTCGGTGGCGAGCTGGTTGTTGGCGGCGCCGCAAACCACCTTGAACTTGAAGCGCGGGATGGTCTGTTCGTTGACCGTGGCGCCGAGGGCGGTGGGCGAGTACACATCGGCGTCGGTATCGTAGATCTCGTCGGTGCCGACGGCCTCACAGCCCATCTCGACGGCGGCCTGGACGGCTTCCTCGTTGATGTCGGTCACGAACACCTTGGCGTCTTCCTTGCGCAGCAGTTTGATCAGTTCCATGCCGACGTGACCGACGCCCTGGACGGCGTAGCTGTATTTGCCGATATCCTCGTCGCCGAACTGGCGCTGCAGGCTGGCGCGAATGCCCTGCAGGGTGCCGAAGGCGGTGAACGGCGACGGGTCGCCGGAGCCGCCGTGAACCTGGTGGACGCCGACGACATTGTCGGTTTCCTGGAAGACGTATTCCATGTCGTTGACGTCGATGCCGACGTCCTCGGCGGTGATGTAGCGACCGTGCAGGGAGTCGATGAATCGGCCGACCGCGCGGAAGAGTGCTTCGGACTTGTCGTTGCGCGGGTCGCCGATGATGACCGACTTGCCGCCGCCCAGGTTCAGGCCGGCGACCGCCGCCTTGTAGGTCATGCCGCGCGACAGGCGAAGCACGTCGTCGAGGGCATCCTGCTCGGTGGCATAGGGCCACATGCGCATGCCACCCAGGGCCGGTCCGAGCGTGGTGTTGTGGATGGCGATGATGGCCTTCAGCCCCGCATCCTTGTGGTGACAGAAGATGACCTGCTCGTGCTCGGTCGTGTGGATGGTTTCAAACAGATTCATTGACAGTCCTCCAGGGCCTGCGCCGGTCCGGTCGCAAGCGTTTGCGCCGATCCCCCGATGGATCGGCCGGATTTCGAATTGTGATTGACACGCCCGGAGCCAGATGAAACCCGGGCCGCGCTTGCTCTCGCCGAGCGTGTGTCGAGGGCTGGCGAGGCAGCCGCCTATTTTAGCCTGAACGGCAGGGGCGTGCCAGCTGTCGATCCGGTCGGCGGGAAGGGCCGCCAACCGGGCTGGAGGGGGGTGTTTGAGTCGGGCTGCGGGAAAGAGGCGTCGCTGAAGCCCATGGCCGGCCGGTTGCTCGCCCGGTCAGTCGGAATCGAGTTCGACCTCGACCGAGAAGGCGCCGCGAAGATCGCCGACGGAGAAGCCGCGCGCCTGATCCTGCGGGTAGGCGCCGTCGATCGCTTCGGCGACGTCCGGCTGCAGGTCCTTGCCGTGGCAAGCGGTACAGAGGCCCTGTGTCGGGATCGCCTTCATCCAGTGCCCGAAGCGCCGCTCGCCCTGGCGGCGCACGGCGAAGGTCTCGATCTGTCCCGGCGCCTCACCCGCGGCCAGGCGCCGCTCGAAGTCCTCGAGGATGCGGGCTTCCCAGCTGTCGGGCGCGTTGTCGGGGTTGCGCACCTTCAGCGCGGTGCGGCTGACTTCGCGGCCCTGGCCGGATACGTCCTGCGCGATTTCCGGCGCCCGGATCCTGCACACCTCGATGCCGGCAACCGGACCGCCTTCGGTGATGGCGGCCTGCAGGGCCTGCTTGAGCTCGCCGCCCAGTGCGCCGGCGCCGGCTCGGGCTTCGTCGACCCAGGTCGGGGCGGGGTCCTCGGCCGAGGCGGCGGCCGCCGCCAGCGCGATGATGGTCGCGGGGAGAAGGCGGCGCATCAATTGAAGGCCCGGCCGGGCTGCTTGCCCATCGACTTGAGGATTCTGGCGAGCGGACAGAAGCCGGTGAACGCGGCCTGCAGCATGTTCAGCCCGACGAAGGCGGTCAGCAGCAGCCAGTAGGCGCTGTGGAGTTGCGACAGGACGAGGCTGAGCAGAATCATGAAGCCCGCGAAGGCGAATACCAGTCGGTCGATGTTCATGGGGTGAGTCCTCACTCGATCAAGACGACCATAATATAAGTAAAAGCTAATATAAAGTCAACACCCGGCCGGTCGGTCCCTGCTGCTGCAGAAGCGACGGTGCAGGGGGGCGATGAGTTCCAGCACCATCGGATCGGCGATCCGGTAGTAGATCGATTGCGACTCACGGCGCGTGGTGACCAGTTCTTCCTCACGCAGGCGGGCGAGGTGTTGGGAGAGGGCGGACTGGCTCATCGGGATGCGCGCATTGAGTTCGCCGACGGATTGCTCACCCTCGACCAGGGCGCACAGCAACATCAGACGGGTGGGATTGGCCAGCGCCCGGAGAAGTGCCGCCGCGTCTTTCGCCTGTTCGCGGTCGAGATCGGAAAGGTCAGCCGGCAGGCCTCCAATCGTGTCGGTCATGTCGCTCGGCCCGGTGTGTCGGGAACCCGATGAGTCCGGGAGCCCGCCTCTAATTAAGGTAGAGCTAATATAAGGCGGCGCACCCGGCTGGTCAAGCCGGTCCCTGCGTTCCTACAAGGAGGCGACCGACCGAATGACGAGGAAGAAGACCACCGACAGCAGGGCGCCGGCGGGGATGGTGATGATCCAGGACATGAAAATCGAGCCGACCGTCTGCAGGTTGATCGCGGCGATGCCGCGCGCCAGGCCGACGCCGAGAATGGCGCCGACGACGGTATGGGTGGTGGAGATCGGCAGGCCCGTGCCCGAGGCCATCACGATGGTGGCCGCCGCGGCCAGCCCGGCGGCGAAGCCGCGACTGGGCGTCAGCGCGGTGATGTTGCTGCCGACCGTTGCGATGACCCGATGGCCGTAGGTCGCCAGGCCGATGACGATGCCCGTGCCGCCGAGAATGAGGATCCAGATCGGCACGATCGCTTCCTGGTTGATGTCGCCGCTGCCGGCGACGCTGACCACGGCGGCGACCGGGCCGATGGCGTTGGCGACGTCGTTGGAGCCGTGGGCGAAGGCCATGGCACAGGCCGTGACGACCATCAGGACACCGAAGATGCGCTCGACGGTGTAGTAGTGGAAGTCGGTGTCCTGCAGGTCGGTATCGGGGATCCGCATGATGAAGACGGTTCCGATCACGGTGATGACCGCGCCGATGGCCACCGCCAGGCCGTAGGCATGAACCGGATCGAGCTCGATGCCGATGTGCTTGAGCCCCTTGAATACGGTGACGAGGGTCATGAAGACGCCGGCCAGGAAGATGTAGCCAGGAACGTAGCGCCGGGCGGCCTTGAGGGGGTCGGAGCGTTCCAGCACCAGGCGCTGGACGCTGGTGAACAGAAGCCACGCGATGAAGCCGGCGAGCATCGGGCTGACGACCCAGCTCATCACAATGCGCCCGACCTGGTCCCAGTGAACCGCGGTGGTGCCGATGCCGATGGCGGCGAAGCCGACGACCGCGCCGATGATGGTGTGGGTCGTCGAGACGGGCCAGCCGCGTGCCGATGCGACCAGAAGCCAGGTGCCCGCCGCGAGCAGTGCGGCCAGCATGCCGTACACCAGCAGCTCGGGTTGTCCCTGCAACAGTGACGCATCCACGATGCCCTTGCGGATCGTGCTGGTCACCCCGCCGCCGGCGAGCACGGCGCCGGCGAATTCGAAGACCCCGGCGATCAGGATGGCCTGCTTGATGGTGATCGCACGCGAACCCACCGAGGGCGCCATGGCGTTGGCTACGTCGTTGGCGCCGATGCCCCAGGCCATGAACAGGCCGAACAGGGCCGCCAGGATGATGTAGAAAACCGCCTGTTCCATGAAAAGTCTCCGGCGTCCCCTGGTTGAGCGATCAGCGCGCGATCATCAGGTGAAGCCGGCTGCCGACGCGCTGGGCGAGGTCGCCCAGGTCGCCGGTCCAGTCGATGATCTTGTAGAGAAACATGACATCGATCGGCGGCAGGTCCTTTTCGATCTCGAACAGCCTGGCCCGGAACTGCACCTGGAGGCTGTCGCTGTCGTTCTCGATTTCGTCGAGTTTCTCGATCATGCCCATGACCAGGTCGATCTCGCTGCCGCGAAAGCCGGTTTCGAACAGTTCGTCGAGCTCGTTGACCGTCTTGTGGGCCTGGCCGACGGCATCGAGACAGCGGTCGACGAAGCTCAGATAGAGATCCTGGAGCGCTTCGGGGATCACCATCTTGCGCCCGAGCATCAGGCCGGAGATGTCGCGCGCCTTGTTGGCGATGCGATCCTGGACCGACAGCATCTCGAGGACGTCGGTGCGCGCCACCGGCATGAACAGGCTGCGCGGCAGGTTCAGGCGCAGCTCCCGCTTGAGGTCGTCGGCCGCGTGCTCGAGATTGACGATCTCCGCGCGAATCTCGGCCGCCCTGATCCAGTCGCCGGCCTGGGCCGCGCGCACGAAATCGGGCAGCGTGCCGGCGCAGCCGACCGCCTTTTCGAAGTGCTGCTGGAGGGGGCGTACCGGCGACTGGCCGAAAACGCGTGATATGTAGCCGGTTGGATTCATGGTGATTCGGGTCCCGACCCGAAGAGCGCTTGATCGACGGGCGCGAATTGTAACAGTAATGTTACGGATTCATGACGGCGGGTGACCGATTCGAAAATCCGATTGTGTGACCGGTGTCTCAGGGGGTTGCTGGCATAATGCCTGAAAGGATTCCGTGTTCCCCGACATGACGAAGGAAAAGGGCCAACCCGACTCGATCTGGACGCGCGAGATGATCGTCCACCCCGCCGACCTGGAGGTGGGCAACTTCGTCGTGCGCCTGGACATTCCCTGGATCGACACCCCGTTTCCGCTGCAGGGGGTGCTCGTCGATTCGGAGAGCACCCGGGAATGGTTCGAGGATCACTGCGAATGGGTTGTCATCGATTTCGAGCGCAGCGACACGCCGCCACCGCCGGCGAAACCGGCTCGATCGGGAGGGCAGGAGGGCGAAGCGCAGGCGCTCAGGCCGTCCACCGACCTGCGCGACCCGATCAACGCCCTGCGCGGCCGCCGGATCGACAAGGACAGCGTGGGCGTGGCCCTGCGCGCTTACAACCTGCTCGATGTCCAGGCGCGGCAGCTCATCCGCGGCTTCGCCAACAAGGGCGCGCTGGAGGTCAAGACGGCCGAGCGCGTGGTGGCCGAGCTTGCGGGCTACCTGCAGCAGAACCTGGCCGCGATGGTGTGGCTGACGCGCATCAAGGAGCGCGACGACTACACGGCGCAGCACTCCATCAATTGCGCCATCCTCGCGCTGGGCCTGGCCCATGCCCTGGGGTGGTCGCCGGACCAGGTCGAGCGGGCGGGCCTGGCGGCCTTGCTGCACGATGTCGGCAACGTCGATATCGACACCACCATACTCAACAAGCCCGACCTGCTGACCGAGGCGGAATACAAGCACGTCAAGACCCATGCACAGCGCGGCTACGAGTTGTTGTCCGATCGTCGTGACGTGGAAGAAGTCGTTGCCCTGGCGGCGCTCGAGCACCACGAACGCATCGACGGCAAGGGCTATCCCCTGGGCAAGCGGGCGGACGGGATCAACGAGATTTCCCGCCTGGTCTCGATCGTCGACGTCTACGACGCGGTCACCTCGCAGCGCAGCTACCGCCCGGCACGCTCGCACCACGACGCGCTGGGCGTGCTCTGGCGCGGTCGCCTGCACAAGTTCGATCGCACCATGGTCGAGACCTTCATTCATTTCCTCGGCTGGGTGGCGCCGGGTACGCTGGTGCGCCTGTCCAACGGCGATTTGGCCGTGGTCGAGGAGACCAACATCGCCCAGGGCTTTTATCCCGTGGTGCGCATGATCGTGCACGGCGGCGCCGGCTATCGGCCCGGCCGGCGCCTCGATCTGGCCGAGCTGCGCGACGACGACGGCAATCCCCTGCTCCACATCGAGGATGTGCTGCCGGACGGTCTGCCGGGCCTGAACGTCAAGGCGATGCTGGTCTCGGTGCTCGAGTAGCGGCCTGTCCCCATCCCGCGGGGTCGGATCGGCGAATCCCCCCGAATTCTGGACAGCGTCGCCGGCAGCGGTCTATGATTGAACCTTCACGGGGGCAATGGCAGGACTGAAAGAAAGGGGAGCAACATGCCCGAACACGATCACGGTTCGGCCTACGAGAGCCGCATCGATCCGTCCGACCTCCAGATCGGGCATTTCGTGACACGCCTGGATATTCCCTGGTCCGAAACCCGGTTTCCCCTGCAGGGCGTGCTCGTCGACACCCCCCGCAAAAGGCGCTGGATGAAGGCGCATTGCGCCTGGGTGGTCATCTGCCAGGAGCGCAGCCCGAACAAGTGGTTGCCGGCCCGCAGAACGCCCGTTGCGTCCCGGTCCGGCCGGGCCGGGCCGGTAAGGCGCCTGGCCCTGGGCGGCGAGGTCAATGCGGCAACGCTCGAGCGGGCGATGGAGATCTACGCTTCGCTCGATACCCGGATTCACGACCTGGCCGAGCAGTTCCGCCGGGCCGAGCATATCGACGTCGACTCGGCGCAAACGGTGGTCTCGGAGCTGGCCGGCGTGCTCGAACATCACGCGGCCGC
>CAZSGS010000143.1:0-6515 GCA_964606365.1 uncultured Wenzhouxiangella sp.
GCATTTCAGGTCCGCTTGCTCGAACCGGTCGACGATGCCGGCGGCCAGCGGTGCTTCCGGGCCCACGACCGTCAGCCCGATCGACTCGCTGCGCGCCAGCTCGATCAGGCCGTCGATATCCTCGGCGCCGACAGCGGCATTGCGCATGCCCGGCTCGCGGGCCGTGCCGGCATTGCCGGGCGCGACGATGACTTCGCTGACCCTGGCCGACTGCGCCAGCTTCCAGGCCAGCGCATGCTCACGACCACCGCCGCCGACGACGAGGACTTTCATGGGGTCTCATCCGGGTTCTGAGTACCGGGGCATTGTAGCGCGGCTTCGGTTGGGTTCGGGGGGTGTTACGGGGTTCTCGCAAGGGCGCAACGGCGCTAAGGGCGCGAGGGAAGACAAGGCAAATTCAGTAGTGGTTCATGGCGCAAGATTGTAAGGTCTTGATGAAGGTGACCCAAAAATCTCCGGCTTACTTCTTTGCGCCCTTTGCGCCGTTGCGCCTTTGCGAGAACCACCCGGGCACCAGTCCCAATCGAAGGCTCAGTGCCGGAAGTGTCTCCGCCCCGTCAACACCATGGCGATGTCGTGCCTGTTGCAGGCGTCGATGACTTCCTGGTCACGCTTGGAGCCGCCCGGCTGGATGACCGCGCGGACGCCGCGCTCGGCGGCGGCCTCGATGCTGTCGGCGAACGGGAAAAAGGCGTCGGAGGCCATGACCGCGCCCGCGAGCGGGAGTCCGGCCGCTTCGGCCTTGAGCGCGGCAAAGCGGGCCGAGTCCACACGGCTCATCTGGCCGGCGCCGATACCCAGGGTGGCGCGGTCGCGGGCGTAAACGATGGCGTTGGAGCGCACCAGGCGAACGGCAGCCCACGCAAAGCGCAGGTCGTCGAGTTCGGCATCGTCCGGGGCGCGCCGGGTCACGACCTCCAGCTGCGGCACGCTCTGCCAGTCGTCGCCGGCCTGGACCAGCCAGCCGCCGTCGATTGCGCGCAACTCCAGCGGTTGCGGTGCCGCATCGCCGGGCGTGAGCACCCGGACGTTGGGTTTGCCGACCAGCATCTCGCGCGCTTCGGGGCTGACCGACGGGGCAATCAGGACTTCCATGAACTGCCTGAGCAGCCGCTCGGTCAGTTCGACGTCGACTTCGCGATTGACGGCGATAACCCCGCCGAAGGCCGAGGTCGGGTCGCAGGCGAAGGCCTTGTCGTAGGCTTCGGCCGCGTGGTCTCCCTGGGCCGCGCCGCAGGGATTGGTGTGCTTGACGATCACGCAGGCGGGCGCCTCGCCCAGGCTCCTGACGCCGGCCCAGGCGGCATTCGCATCGAGCAGGTTGTTGTAGCTCAGCGCCTTGCCCTGCAGCGGCTGGCAGCCGGCCAGCCCGCGCGCGCCCTGTCCGCGGACTCGATAGACCCCGGCGGGCTGGTGGGGATTCTCCCCGTAGCGCAGCGACTCGACGGCGTCGAGGGCGAGGTTGATCCTCGGCGGCAGTTCGCTTTCGCTGTCGTGCGCCGACAGCCACTGGCTGATATGGCCGTCGTAGGCGCAGGTATGGCCGAACGCGCGCGCGGCCAGCTCGCGCCTGCGGCGTTCACCGGGGAGATCGGGGAGCGACCGGATGAAGTCGGCATAGTCGTCGGGGTCACACAGCACGCACACGTCACGGTGGTTCTTGGCCGCAGCGCGCAGCATGGCCGGCCCGCCGATATCGATATTCTCGATGGCCTCCTCGAGCGTGCAGTCCTCGCGCGCCACGGTCTCGACGAACGGGTAGAGGTTGACGGCGACGATGTCGATGCGGTCGATGCCGTGCTCGGTCATGGTGTCGGCGTCGATGTCGCGGCGACCGAGAATGCCGCCGTGAATCCTGGGGTGCAGGGTCTTGACCCGCCCGCCCATGATCTCCGGGAAGCCGGTCAACGTACCGACTTCGGTCACCGCCAGATCGGCCGCCTTCAGGGCACGCGCCGTGCCGCCGGTAGACAGCAGGCCGAAACCGGCCCGGTCGAGGTGGCTGGCCAGCTCAACCAGCCCGCGCTTGTCGGAAACGCTCAGGAGGGCCCAGCGTCGGTTCGGCTTGGTCATGGCTGAAAGGTTACTCCGGAGTGATCAATCCAGGCCGTAGCGCCGTATGCGGCTGCGCAGCGTGGTGCGCGTGATTCCCAGGATCTCGGCGGCGCGGGACTGGTTGCCAGCGGTCCGTCCCAGCACGGTTTCGACCAGCGCGCGCTCGGTTTCATCCATGATGAGGTTGTGGAGGTTGTCGGGCGGTGTCTCGCCCATGTCGTCCAGGTACTGCCGGACGACGCAACGAACGAATTCGTGCAGGCACGGCCCCTGATCTGGCTGCTTCTCTGACAAGCTGGAGTCCCTCGACAGGCTTGGAGTGTATCCGCGCTCGCGGCGAACCAAAAACGATAGCACACCTGGACGAGTCTCGATGAGTGAAATCGCATCTGGAAGCCGGACGGCTCGGTCGTGCCGACGATGAACTCGAGTAGCACCGGCATTACGACGCCCGCCGGCAGCCCACGCCTCACCAGATCCGCGTCGCGCAGGTACTCCTCCGGCTCGAGGCGTCGAACACCAAGGACCTGCTGGCTGGCGTCGTAGAAGCGGACCTCCACGACCGGGAACGGCACGGCCGTGTCCGCCTGGTTGCGCAGGCTGGCGCTGATGACGACCGCATCGTCCAGGCTCGGGTGCGGGTGCATGTCGCGCGAGACGATCTGAATGGTTTTGTTGGGGTCGAGCGCTGCATCGGGCTGGGCCGAGCTTCCCAGCCAGCGCGCGATCGGCGAACCGGGGGTTTGCCACATCGCCCACAGCTGGACGATGAGCAGCAACAGCAGCAAGGCGCTTACCGTCGGCCACAGCCAGCGGCCGAAGCCGGACCCGGCATGGTCGGTTTCGAATCCCGGCAGGGGTTCGGTGACGGATTCTTCCTCGGGCGCTTCCGTGGGTTGGTCGTGATACTCGACCGGCAGCTCGGCCTGAACCATGTCCGGGTGTTCGAGCATCGGCGGCATGCCCTCACCGCGCAGGGGGTCGTCCGAAGCGTCGGGGTGGTCCTCGAACAGCTCCGAGAGGCTGTTGAAGGTCTTGCCGCAGTTGCCGCAACGAACGACCCCGGCTGCCTCGGCGAGCAACTTCGGCTGGAGTTCGTAGACGGCCTGGCAGGCCGGGCAGCGCGTGTACACGGAGACCGACCTCAGCCGCTGTCCGTGCGCGCTGAAGTCAGCTCGCGATAGCGCTCGAGGCTGGCCGAAAAGCGATCACGGGCCGCCTGCTCGCGTTCGTCGAGTCGATCCAGGTCGCCGCGCAGCTCGCGGAGTTCGGCCCGCGTCTCGTCGATATCGTCCTCAAGCGATTGTGGCACCGACTTGCCGTCGCGGTTGAGCGACGCGGCGCGCCCGACGAACCGCTCGAATCGACTCTCGATGAGCCCCAGGGCCAGGCGTGTCGAGACTCGCTGGCTCTGGATACCCGCCAGCTGCATCTCGAGCGATTCACGCAGGTCTTCTTCGCTGTCGTAGGTGGCGAGCAGCATGCGGTCGCGGGCTTCCTGGCTGCGTTCCTCGGCCTCGCGCCGGGCCTGTTCGCGGCGTTGACGACGCCGTTCCTTGATCTCTTCGGGGCTGAGCGCCGGCTCGACGCGTTCGCGAACCGTGCCGTCCGGACCCAGCCGCACGTAACCGTAATCCTTGAACTCGGGAGGAACCGACTGGCCGTAGTGGGTTTCGCCCTCGTCGTCGACCCATCGATACACGGACTGGGCCTGCGCCGCGGGCGCGGCCAGGGCGAGAAACAGAAGAAACAGCAGGATATGACGCAGCATCGGGGATATCAGGCGCCGTAACGTTGTTGGTAGCGTATCACGGCATCGAGACTTGCCGGAGGACGGTCGTGGGTCGCCAGCCAGTCGATGAGATCCTGCAGACTCGCGATCGACACGACGTGCAACCCACGGGATTCGACCTCCTGCACGGCCGATCGTTCATCGTCGCTACCGCGCTCCTGGCGATCGAGGGCAATGGCCACGCCGGTCGCTTCGGCGCCGGATTCGGTGATGATCTCCAGCGCACCGCGGATCGAGGTGCCCGCCGAAATGACGTCGTCGACGATCAGTACCCGGCCCGACAGCGGTGCCCCCACCAGTCGTCCCCCCTCGCCGTGGCCCTTGGCCTCCTTGCGGTCGTAGGCGAACGGTACGTCGATACCGTGGTCGCGCGACAGGCTCACCGCCACCGCGGTCGCCAGGGGGATGCCCTTGTAGGCGGGGCCGAACAGCATGTCGAATTCGATGCCGGCGTCGACGATGGCGTCGGCATAACAGCGCGACAGCGTGTCGATGGCCGAGCCGGTGCTGAATTCGCCGGCGTTGAAGAAGTACGGGCTCTGTCGGCCCGACTTCAGCGTGAATTCGCCGAAGCGAAGCGCCTCGCGTTCGAGCGCGAGCTGCAGGAAGCGGTTCGTCCAGGGATTGACCATGCGGTCCATTCTAGGCGATCAATGGATCGAGGTCATTCAGCTTGCCCGTGCCGGGCCTATTCTGATCGCCTGCGAAACGGGAGGCGTCATGGAGCGCGCGGACAGCGAACGATCGATGGTCTTTCAGGCCCGCGGGCTGACCAAGGTCTATCGCATGGGCGAAGTGGCCATTCATGCCCTGCGCGGCGTCGACCTCGATCTCTGGCGGCGTGGTGATCCGCCCGCGAGCGCTGCTGCGAAGGCGTGATCCAGGCCGGTGCGCCGGGAAAGGCCCCGAACGCATTCGCCCCGGGCGCGGATGGCCGGGCCCGGGGCGAAACGGCGAGCATCATGCCGGTCGCGTTCTTCAGCGCCCGGACTCGGGCTCCATCAGCGACGGTATGCCGGTCAGGATTTGCTGGGCCTCGTCACGCATCGCCTCGCGCTGGCCGACGGTGACGCAGTCGCGGCGCGGGATTCGCGAGCCGAGTTGCTTGCGTTCGGAACACACGACCTGTTCGCGCTCGCGGCCGACGAGCAGGGTGTCGAGCTCTTCCTGCAGGTTGAATACCTCGACCTGCTTTCTCGAAGGCAAATCGTCGATGTTCTCGACCTCGCTGAGCAGTTCTTCGAATTCATCCTGAATATTCTCGAATTCCTGCCATTCGCGCTTCTTGAGCTGTCGCGGCTTGCCTTCCCGCAGCTTGCTTTCCACCTCGTCGAGCGCCTGGAGGAACTCGTCGACGGGCACCACGTCGCGGGCCACGGCGGATGAGGCGGCGAACACGCCGGCGAACAATACGGCGGCGAGGCGGAGGGAAATGCGAAAGTGCGAATTCATGGTTTGGCTCCTGTTGAAGTACTAATCCAATCGTACTAACTAGTGCGTAGCAGTGTCAAACCCTTCGACCGGCGGGCCGATCGGTCTATTGAGCTACCATACGGCGCTGGATCGAACGAGACGTCCGGATGCGCATCATCTCGCTCAACGCCAACGGTATTCGCGCCGCCCACCGCAAGGGTTTCTTCGACTGGCTGAAGAAGCAGGATGCCGACTTCGTCTGCATCCAGGAAACCAAGGCCCAGCACTGGCAGCTGGCCGATCGCGACTTCTTCCCGATCGGCTACCACTGCTACTACCACGACGCCGAGAAGAAGGGCTATTCGGGTGTGGCGTTGTACTCGAAGCACCAGCCGGTGCGCGTGGTCTACGGCCTGGGCTGGGACGAGTTCGACCGCGAGGGCCGCTGGCTGCAGGCCGATTTCGAGAACCTGAGCGTGGTCTCGCTGTACCTGCCCTCGGGCACCTCGAAGGACGAGCGCCAGCAGTTCAAGTACCGCTGCATGGAGCGTTTGCACCCCCATCTGGAAGAATTGGCCGGCCACGACCGCGACTACGTCATCTGCGGCGACTGGAATATCGCCCACAAGGAAATCGATCTCAGGAACTGGAAGGCCAACCGGAAGAATTCCGGCTTTCTGCCCGAGGAACGCGCCTGGCTCGACGAGGTGTTCGGCCCCGTCGGCATGGTCGACGCCTTTCGCAAGGTCGATCCCAACCCGGATCGCTACACCTGGTGGTCGCAGCGAGGGCGCGCCCGCGAGAAGAACGTGGGCTGGCGCATCGACTACCAGGTGGCCACGGCGGGGCTGGCCCAACGCGCCCGCTCGGCCGAGATCTACACCGCGGAGAACTTCTCCGACCATGCGCCGCTGATCCTCGACTATGACGACTGAAACCGTCGGCGATCGCTGGCGGCGCGCCTGGGCGGTCTACACCCGCCCGACGGTCCTGCGCATGCTGCTGCTCGGCTTCTCGGCGGGCCTGCCCTTCATGCTCGTCTTCTCCACGCTGACCGCCTGGCTCAGGGACGAAGGCGTATCGCGCACCGCCATCGGCTTCTTCGCCTGGATCGGCGTCACCTACTCGGTCAAGGTGTTCTGGTCGCCGGTCGTCGACCGCATCCGCCTGCCCGGTCTCACCCGCGCGTTCGGTCAGCGACGCGGCTGGATGCTGCTGGCGCAGGTCGGCATCATGATCGGCCTGGCCGGCATGG
>CAZSGS010000144.1:0-6507 GCA_964606365.1 uncultured Wenzhouxiangella sp.
ATATCGGATGCCTGATACTGATTGCTCATTTTCGAATACACAGAAAGATGGCGCGAGTGCTCAGCAGATTAACTCAGATCATGGCGGGGTGGGCCGGCGATCGGTCACGACGATCATACTCAGCCGCAAGGGCAACGACTCGTCGGCCGGCGGGATCACCCGGCTGCGCTCGGTCGCCCGGGGGCAGGCGTTCGTCTTCTCGACCGACCACTATCCGCCTGCCGCCGTCTGGCTGGAGGCAGTGATTGCGCGCCCGGGGCGGGATTGAAATGCCGATGAGGGAACCGCTGCCTTCACGCAGGTGAAGATGCACGGCGCGATCCGGGCGGAAATTACGTCATGTATGGGTGAAGGGCGGCGCGTGTTATCAGACGCGTGTGCGCGTAGGCATTGGCTTCTATTTACGGAGGTGCACCCATGTATCCAGAATCCCCCAACCAGACAGCCCGCCGGGGTGGCAAAGGGCTCGCCACGGCAATCGCGCTGGCGGCCCTGTTTTCCGCAAGTCAACTACAGGCCGCCATCGCGGTGTTCGTCGTCCCCGACGAAGCCTTCGACGCGCCGGGCAACAGCAGCACCAGTGAGCCTTTCGGGGCCACCGGCCAGTGCACGGACGGTATGCGCTTCCAGCAGATCGTCGACGGCGACACCATCAGCGGCGGCAATATCAGTGGGCTCGCGTTCCGCCTCGACGATGGTGAGTCGGCGCTTGGTTCGGTGACCTACGGCGACACCACCATCAAGCTGTCGTCGACGAGCCGCACGCCCGGCGATATGAGCAAGACCTTTGCCGACAACATCGGTTCCGACGAGACCCTGGTCTTCCAGGGCGATTTCACGGTGTCGGCCGGGACGGACTCGACCACCAATCCATTCGACTTTCAGCTGCCCATCGACGTGCCGTTCGATTTCGAGGGGTCGCCGCGCAATTTGCTGATCGACATCACGGTGGAGGATTGCCCCGCCGGGGCCGACGGCTACTTCTTCGACGGCGATACCCGCGATGTCAGGAGCGAGTACGCTTTCGACAAGGACGCCACCTCGGCCGTCGCTGCCACCAGCGACGGAGGACTGGTCACGGAGGTGGTCATGTCATCGCCGCCCCCGCTGCCGCCCCTGTATTCCTGCCCCTTCAATTCCGCCGGTGGAGGAGGCGACGGACTGGATCGCGGCTTCTATGTCGAGAATTTCCCGGCCCGGCGCCTGGATGAAGTCACGCTGAAGTACTATCCGGGCTCGGCGGGGCAGTATGCTATCGAGCTGACGGCGCGCGAAGGCGACTATGACGGCCGCCTCATCGGTCGGCGGACGGTCGATTTCTCCGTCGGCGGCAGCACGAGCACGGAGCAGACCTTCGACTTCGGCGGCGCGACCGTGACCGAGGGCGCGACCGTGACTTTCTCGCAGGAAATCGTGGATCGACCCGGTGGCGCAAACATCTACTACGACACAGCAAGCGACTCGGGCGGCTGCACCGATATCGTCCAGACCGACGGTACTTCGCCACCGCTCGATTCCACGCGCCGCGACAGCGTCGGCCTCCAGGTCACTACCGTCAGTCGGCCGCGCGGCCTCGGCGGCAACTGGTCGGTGTTCGGCACGACGGCGAAGGCTTCATGATCGACGTGACCGAGAGCAACCAGCTCGTCGCGATCTGGTTTACCTACGATGATGCCGGCAACCAGATGTGGCTGACCGGTGTGGCCGAGAACTTCGACGGCAGTCAGGCGACCATGAGCGTCGACATGGTCAGCGGCCCGGTCTTCGGTCCCGACTTCGACAGCGCCGATGTTGTGATCAGCGACTGGGGAACGCTGTCGTTCACGTTCGACGACTGCGAGGAAGGCACGGTGCACTACAACTCGACCAGCGGCTTCGGATCGGGCGTCTACGAGATCGTCAAGGTCTACAATACCGAGCAGCAGATGTGCCCGTAGTCTCGAAGCAATACTGATTCGTACCCTGAATCAAGTACGGGGCCATCCAAGCGGGTGGCCCCGTTTTCGCAAATGGGGCGGCGACGGCTGCGATGGCTTATGCGTTTAATCAGCTATCGGCGAAGAGCGCGGAAGAGGCGCGTATTCGGGAGTACGAGGGTATTCTTGAGCGCCTAAGGGCCTTTCAGAATAACAATCCCAATATGCCCATACCCATTTCCGGCGATGATCTGTCGCTTATGATGAGCGTAGACGCCCGATCAATCTCGGAAAGATTCGGCGACGACAGTCCGTCCTACTATGGCTTTCTTAAGAATCTTCGTGATCATGACTCGTCTTTCCTTTACGACTTTAAGAGCTCGGTGTTTGATATTTCCGGCGCAGGGCAACTCAACGGTCTGCATCCCGCTCGATCTATAAATTACTACTACGTGGGAATGATGTCGGCTGCCCAAGGTGGCAGCGCATTTATGCTAGACAGATACGTTGAGGCCTGGAATGTAAAGCAAGCAACGTTTGACGCCGGTGGCTGGCCCGAGATAAAGCAAATTGGTCCAGCGAAGATATGGGCGAGGCAGGGTCATGAATTCTATTCAAGGGGAGGATGGTAAAAATATGAGCAATTTTCGGAGCGTGTTGGCTCTCGCAGCGACTCTCGTTTGTGTGTCGTGTGGCTGGAGTGGCTTGGATTACTGTGCATCGCTTGAAGAACGGGCAGGTTCTTCCGACGTGCGAAGCTATCTAATCGGTTGGGTAGATCAGAACGTGGACGGACGTACGTTCTCATTGGAGGAAGCTCCGCCAACAGGAGGCATGGTTCCTGGCGGAAGCTGGGTACAGCGTGCGGATGTAGAGTGGGACAAAGTTGGATTTGGAGAGCCCTCGCAGGTTCGCTTAGTAGAATCGCGTAAGAATGTTTACTCGGTTTATTTTGGGGAAAGGTCTCGCAAAGGTTTCCTGGTGAAGCTAAGGAGTTCTGACAGCTTCGGCGTAGACAGCGAAGATTTGTCGCTTGTAACTGATAGGTTCGCAGTGTTTTGCTTCACTGATCGATAAGCCTTGATCTGTAGGTGCCATGTTCGCAAATGGGGCGGCGACCGCAGCTATGGCTTACGCTTTCAATCAGTTGGCGCATCACGAGCGCGCTCAAACTGAGGAGGAGGCTATTGATTCGGGGATTGAAAACTCTCGGTCCTTGCGCGGAAAGGCGAACGATTATACAAGGCGAGATCATCCAAATGCTTCGTATAGTGAATTGAGAGGCCAGCGTTTTGGGGGTGTGGTTCTTCAGGAAACAAGAGGCATGCTTTGGTGGAGTGAGGAGTTGTATTTCGCTCCCAGAGAATTTGACTTTCTTCTTGGTTCTTCTGGTTTTAATTTCCGTCACGGTGACGGTTTGCGTATGTCCGGATTTATGGGCGGTAGCATGGATGAGGGGAATGTGCGTGCATTGATCGTTAACATTCCCGGTGACCGTGACTTTTCTGCCACTTTTGGTAGTAGTGCGAGCTATCGTTTCGGTGGCGCGCCTGTGTATGTTGTGCAAGGTACAAGCCAGAATGTTCGCAGGTACCAAATTAACATGGGAACAAATAAGATGAGCTGCTCTAAATATCCTGGGGGTGGGTCTTGTTGAAGGTAAGCTTTTATGCTCTAGTGTCCGCGGTCATCACAGCATCGGTGGTTCTGTATATCACTGAAGAACGATATGTGAAGAGATCCGATTTTGGTGCTTCTTCAGCCGCTATAACTGTAGAGAGTCTTCGGACGAACATAGGCCTTTACGAAGGTCACTCAGTATCGGTCTTGGGGGTCCTAAAGCCTCTTCTGGAGGATGGTGTTCCAGTAAATGTGGTGCTCGTTCCGAATGAGGACTTTCTTGAGTTTCCGGTACAGCACTCAAGCCCATACTTTGTGGTATTGGAAGGTGTTGGTAGGGCAGGTAGTATCGGTGTCAAGGAGGAGTGCTTCGGGGAGTTTGTCTCGGTAACAGGAACAGCTGGCCTCTTCGGCGGCAAGGCCTCTATAAGTGAGGCTCCATTCATTGTTCGACTGTCTGGATCTGAAGATTTTAACTGCCTGAAGTTATGAAGGCTCGGAGGTGCGAGAGTTCAATGCAGTGGTAATCGCTGCCCAGTATTGCTGACAGTTTTCGTGGCCGGCCAGGGTATTAGGACGGCCATTGCAGTGTGAATATGGAGCTATAGCGCCAGCTGCTTCCGAGCTTAATCAGAAGGTCATCCGATACCCATAGAAGATTGAAAACGCTATCAGTGCCCATCCGGAGCTAACAATCAGCCACTCGCAATTCTTTTCCCGGATAGTGAACTCCCGGTAGGATTTGCTCACTACCAGCATGATCGAGAATGTCAGAATCGGGAACAGCGTCAGGATGGCCGTGTAAGAAGCCAGAATGGCCGCCCAAGAAGTTGATGTCGAATCTTCGACGATGATATGTGCCAAGCACACAACCAGCGCCCAACCGAAGAGGTAGCCGCAGAAGCGAGAAAGCCAGCGTAGAACGCCGAATTCTTGCTGAATCAGGAATCTCTTCAAGCGGTGTGACTCCCGAGTTGAGCAAGCCAGGAGCGTCCCGTAGAAGAGAGTCGCCCCGATCAGAATGGGCACGAACAGCCTCGGGCTGAACACTTCTTCGAAAAGCTCGACCAAACCCGGCATCTGTTGCAGCGCCAGAAGTGTGAAGGCGCCGCAGGAAACGACGCCCCAACCGTAGCTTCTAAGTCCGGCATTGCTGGCGTGCCGGAATGCGCTGCCGGCGATCATGCGGCCGACTCCGACCGGCTGCTGTCCCACCTCCGGGACTGATACTTGATGATCAGCCCCTCGATCACTTCCTTGACCACCCGCATTTCTTCCGGCGGCAACTGGCTGATGGCCTCGCCAGCTACGCCTTGAAGCTGCTGCAAAGCCAGGGCGAGCTGACCATCGCCTCGACCGGCAAAGACCCGCAAACGGGAAAACTGGTGACCGAGGAATACCGCGTCGAAGGCCCGGTGATGCTGCTGCTGACGACCACGGCCATCGACATCGACGAAGAACTCTTGAACCGCTGCCTGGTGCTGACCGTCGACGAGAGCCGCGACCAGACCCGGCGAATCCAGGCGCGGCAGCGCGCGGCCCGGACTCTGGAAGGGCTGCTCGCCGGCGAACAGGCCAAGACGATCCGCACGCTTCACAGGAACGCCCAGCGCTTGCTAAAGCCGCTGGCTGTGGTCAATCCCTATGCCGAGCGCCTGACCTTCCTGGACGAGCGCACGCGCACCCGTAGAGACCACCAGAAATACCTGACCCTGATCGACGCCATTGCGCTGCTGCACCAGCACCAGCGCGAGATCAAGACGGCCGAGCAGGGCGGGCAGCGGATCGAGTATGTCGAGGTTGAGCCCGGCGACATCGCCTTGGCCAACCGTCTGGCGCATGAAGTGTTGGGCCGCAGTCTCGATGAACTGCCGCCGCAGACGCGCAACCTGCTCGATCAGTTGCTGGCGATGGTGCGGGAAGCTTGCGAGCGCGAAGGACTGGAACGGCGCGAGTATCACTTCACCCGCCGGCAGGTACGCGAGACCACCTGCTGGGGCGATACCCAGCTGAAGATCCACCTGGCCCGACTGGTTGAGCTGGAATACCTGCTGGTTCACCGCAAGGGCCAGACGTTCTGCTACGAGCTGGCTTATGCCGGTGAGGGCAGCGATGGTCAGCGCTTCCTGGTCGGCTTGCTGGATACGGAACACTTGTACGACGCCCAGCGGTCGGGGTCTGAAGCCCAGCGGTCGGCCCCTAGTCGGGGTGTGGTCGGTGTGCAGTCGGCCGCCAGTCGGGACGCAAAAGTCGCTCACAAAGCCCGCAATGGCAGCACTTCCAGCGAATCGACCCCGGATACCGAGGGCAATGCACACCCCGGGATCGAAAAAGCGGCCGCATCCAACCGTAGCCCAACTTCCGCGCCCGCCCGTTCCTTTACTTCCTTAGCTGCTAAGACAAAAACCCCGACCACTTCCACCCCGCGCGAGACCCAGCGCCGCGCCTGATGCCGTATGTCGACCGCAACCCGGCGCCGCCGAGCGATCCGCGCTCGCTCGAGGCCTACGTCCACGCCTACATCGAGCACTTGAAAGCCCGCAACTACGCCGAGCAGAGCGTGCAGTACAAGCGCGCTTCGCTGCTGTGGTTCCTGGACTGGTGCCGCGAGCGGGGCATCGAGCACATCCAGGCCATCACCCGGCCGGTGATCCAGCGCTACCAGCGCCACCTCTATCACGCCATCGGGCGCAACGGAAAACCCCTCTCCGTCCAGAGCCAGTGCAACCGCCTGACCGCGATCCGGATCTGGTTCCGGTTCCTGATGCGCGAGAACCTGATCCTGTACAACCCGGCCAGCGAGATGGAGCTGCCCAAACGAGAAAAGCGCCTCCCGAAACACACGCTGACGGCCAGTGAGGCCGAGCAGGTGATGAACCAGCCCGACATAGCCACACCCGAGGGCCTGCGCGATCGCGCCATCCTGGAAGTCTTCTCCATCCCGGTGAGCTGCTGGATGATCACGGCCATC
>CAZSGS010000145.1:0-6493 GCA_964606365.1 uncultured Wenzhouxiangella sp.
TGAAGCCGTCGAGCACTGCCGAGGTCAGAAACTTGCCGCGAACCACCTGGTAGCTGTTGTTGCCCACGATATCCTGCCAGCGCTCCGTGACGCCATCGGCGCTAACGATGTCATTGCCGTCCACATCGCCACTGAGAACGGTCGTGTTGGCGAGCCAGTCGCGCTCCTCCAGCTCGCTCTCCGTCCCGGCAAAACCACCGTAGACTTCAACGTTGTCGATCAACTCGAAGCTGTTCGTCCGGGCGTTGGGCGACGCGCCGCTGCCTTCATCCGGATAGTACACGCCTGCGGTAACCCAGATCTCGACGGGTCCTTCTTCCGCAAGTGATTGCGCAGCCGCCAGGGCGTCCTGCAGGTGGCGAAAGGCAGACGCCCAGGTGAGCCCATCGCCGCCGGAGCCCGCAGAGTGGTCGACGTATAGGCGATTTAGCTCGTTGGTTGCGCTGGCCGTGTTGTTGTCGGGGGTCAGGTCGATCTCGGCAGCCGGTTCGATGCTGGCGGTATAGGTCAGCACGTCGGCAGGATCGGGCCCCATTTCGGCGCTGAGCGAGTAAGTCACACTCTGGTTGGCCGGAAGATCGATCAGGTCGTCGACATCACCGCTTCCCGATGCGGTGCAACTTGCGCTGCCGGAGGCCGCGCAGGACCAGGAGGCGGCCGCAACCTCCGGAGGCATCAAGGCTTCAACTGCAACACCGCTGGTGTCCGCCGGGCCGGCGTTGTCGACGGTGATCAGGTACTCAATGGTGCTGTCCGGGATCGGGGGCTGGCCATCGCTTTCAATGCTGACACTGACATTGGCCACCTCGTCGTGCAGCAGAAAATCCTGGGGCGATAGCGCGGCGCGCGCGATGCGAACCATCTGAATGTCGCCTTCGAGCTCGCGCGCGCCGTTGTTGAAGGCGCCGATGTTGATCGCGGTGCCCGACGGTGTCGTGATGTCGTCCTGGTCCGGGAGTTCGACGGTGGCATCGAGCTGGTAATCCACATACAGGTTCAGGCTGTCGCCCGCCTGGCGGACCAGCGCGACATGATGCCACCGGCCGTCATTGATCTCGGCCTCGCCGGTCAATACTTGCTGGATGTTGCCGTCACCGACGAAGCCCTGCAGCACGCCGTCGCTGATGCGAAACCACCAAGAAGGGTGGCCGGCCCCCACGTCTTTGGAGACGATGGAACCGAAGCCTGAAAACGACGGCGGCACGCGAATAAGCGCCTCGAGGGTGATGCCGTCGCCGGTCTGGAAGTCGAACTCCGAACCGGCCACCGGACCGCCGTCGCCGAAATCATGACCGGGCTCGAACAGCAACGCGTCGGGATTGCCCGAGCTGAAGGCCAGTGCACCATCATCCGGGCGGACGCCGTCGTTCACATCGAGCGATTCAAGCACGTACGCGTCATGATCACCGCAGGAATCCTCGACGCGCTCGCCGGCGGGCAAAGCGTCGGGGGGCGTCAGGTCGCTGAAATCCCAGCAGGCCAGAACGTTCGTTCCGCGAAGCGCTGCCTCGTCTCGCTCAATGGTCGAACCACCCGACATCGTCGAGGCGGACCCACTGGCGGCTACCAGCAGGGCCACAAGCCCCAAGAGACACCAGCAAGTGCTACGGCTTTGCATTCCTATTACTCCCTCGTTGTTCATTATGTTCGGTTTTCATCCGGTACCGCAATTCGGCTGACGGGCTATGTGAAGGTCGATCAGTCCTTCCCCTTAGCGTCGTTGCCATCGATGCGCTCGATATCCTCCGATTCGGCCCGAAGCCGTTTCTGTCTCGCGTCTTCGAGCAGCAACTCCAGCGCGGCGAGCTCATCTTCCAGCGCCGCGGAGCGAGGTGGTTTATCGACAGGCCCGTTCATGTCCGGCAGTATTGACCAGGGTGGCGAATGCGTCCTGACCGTAGGTTGCGGATGACTGACCGCGTGTTGCGAAGTGCCTGATTCCGGCCTTTGCCGGGCACTGCGAGAAAACCTGCTTATAATCCGATGGGCTTCAACACCGGACTGCCTGCCTTGCGACTCCTGCTCTCTGCGCTGACTCTGTCTTGCCTGCTGCTGCCGGGATCACCGCTGGTCGCTTCGACCGGGCAGGCCGTGGTCCACCCCGACTGGACGGCACGCCACTGGGGCGTGGAGGAAGGGCTGCCGGTCAACTCGATCAACGCGATGATCCGCGATGGGCGCGGCTATCTCTGGCTGGCGACGATGGACGGACTGGTTCGGTTCGACGGCGCCCGGTTCGAGGTATTCGATACGCTCAATTCCCCCGGCCTGGCCGGCAACCGCTTGATGGTGCTGGCGCGGGACAGCCGTGATGCGCTGTGGATGACCACCGAGGACATGCGCCTGGTGCACTTCGACCGCGGCCGATTTCGCACTCTGGGGCGCGCCGACGGTCTGCCACACGATCAGGTGATTGCGCTGGCGGCGACCGATCGCGATGTCTGGGCAGGCACACACCGGGGCGCGGCGCGCTGGACCGGTGATGGATTCGAAGCCCTGCCCGATGAATTGTGGTCGCAACCCACCACCGCCATTTCCGGCCATCAAGCCGGTGCGGTCTGGTTCGGCAGCGAGTTGGGCCAGGTGCTTCGCCTGGCGCCGGACGGGTCGGGCCTGAAGACGACCGTGCCTGGCCGCGTCTGGCAGATCGTCCCGGACGGGCAAGGCGGGGTCTGGATCGCGCACGGCAGCGGTCTGGCGCGCTGGGACGGCAACGGCCAGCCGATGGCGCATCCCGAGGTGAATTTCGGCGTGCAACGTCTGGAACGGGTGGGCCAGGCGCTCTATCTCACGGGCGCGGGGCAGTTGTTCCGGCTCGAGAAGGGTGAACTGACAGGCATTGCGGGCCAGGTCCGGGGGAGCGGCCGCGAGCGGCTGGCCGCAACCGGCGAGACGGCGCACTGGACCAATACCGGTGCCGGGTTGATGCGCAATGGCCATCTCGTTCTCGCGCCCCGGTTTCCGGTCACCAACTGGCTCACCGACGACGGCGGTAGTCTGCTCGTGGCCACTGCCGGCGCCGGCCTGTTTCGCCTCGCGCCCAATGCCTTCGGTCGGCCGGCCGGCCCGGCGTCACTGCTCGAGTCGCCGGTCTACCCGATCGTCAGCGCAGCCGACGGCGGGGTGTGGTTCGGCACCGCGGGCCAGGGCGCGTATCGCATCCCGCCCGGCCAGACGCGCGCGAAATCGATTGCGCCCGGGTCGGCGCCCGCGGTCGTATACACCCTGCTCTCTGACGGCGTCGAGGACGGCTGGATCGGTGGCCTCGGCCTGTGGCGCCTGGAAAGTGGCCGGGCGGTCCAGACGGGAATCCCCGAGACGCTGCGTGGCGCGGCCGTTCGGGCGCTGTTTCGCGACCGACGAGAGCGGATCTGGGCCGGTACCGAGCATCACGGGCTGTGGCGCCACGACGGCGAATCTTGGCAGTCGATGACGCTGCCCGACGGCCTGGAGAACGCGGCGGTGCGGGTGATGGCCGAGGATGGTGACTTCATCTGGCTGGGCACCAACGGTCACGGCCTGCTGCGATTCGACGAACGGGGCGGCTTCGAGGCGCTACAGGCCGCCCGTCCCGGACGATTGATCCGCGCTCTGCACATCGATGATCGAAAGCGTTTGCTGATCGGCACCGAAGACCGCGGCCTGTGCCGACTCGATCGGCCCGGTGAGCCCCTGGGTCAAGCCGAAGCGCGCTGCCTCGATCGTCGCGACGGCCTGCCGCACGACGGCATCCACCAGATCCTGCCCGACGGCGCCGGAAGCCTCTGGATGAGCACCAATCGCGGCATTTTTACGCTACCGGCCGAGCGGTTGGATGCCGCTTTCGAGGGTGGCGGACTGTCTGCCGCCATGCTGACCGAAGCCGACGGCCTGCCGGAACGCGAGGCCAACGGTGGTGTGCAGTCGGCCGGGGCGGTCGATGCCGGCGGGCGGCTGTGGTTTCCGACCATGCGCGGTCCGGTTTCGCTGGACGCGACCCGGCTTGCGCCGCCCGCATCGCCGCCTGCCGCCGCGATCGAGCAGATGACAACCTCGGCGGGGGTCTTGCCGATCGGTGCGGAGCCGGTCGAGTTGCCGGTCGGCGTTCGCAACTTGACGTTTCGCTACAGCGCGGCGGATTTTGCCTTCGGCCCGGCGCTGCAATTCGAAACGCGGCTGCTCGGCCTGGAACAGCCCTGGCATGCCGTGGGCTCACGGCGCGAAGTCGACTTTACCAACCTGCCGAGGGGGGCCTACCGCTTCGAGGTGCGCGCCCGAGCGGTCGATGGACGGGTTGGTCAGGCGGCCGGCATGGACCTGGTCGTTCCACCCTTTCTGCACGAAACGCCGGCATTTCGAACCGGCATGGTGCTGCTTGTGCTGGGGTTGATATTCCTGGGCTGGCGCTGGCGTGAACGGCGCCTGGCGCTCGATCGAGCCCGGCTGGAACGCGTAGTCGAAGCGCGCACCGAAGCACTGGCGGAATCCACGGCCGATGCCGAGCGCAGCCGCGACCGGATTGCAAGGCAGGCCGAGCGCCTCGAACGCCTTGACCAGGAAAAGCGCAGCTTCTTCGCCAACATCTCGCACGAATTGCGCACGCCCCTGACCCTGCTGCTGGGTCCGCTGGAGCAGGCTCGCCGTGATCCCGGGACGGTAATCGATCAGCTGCCGATGATGGACCGCAACGCGCGGCGCCTCAATCGCCTGGTCGAGCAGATCCTGGACCTGCAGCGGATCGAGGGCGGCCAGTTGAGCGTGGAGCCCGAGCTGCACGACCTGGTTGCCTGGACCGCTTCGACCACCGAGCTGTTTCGATCACTGTCGGAATCGTGCCGCATCGAACTCGAGTTCTCTGCGCCATCGGCCGGCGTGCTGGGCTGGTTCGATGCAACCCAGATGGAGAAGGTCCTGGGCAACCTGCTTTCCAACGCCATCAAGTACTGCCGCCCCGGGGATCGGGTAACGGTGCGTGTCGCGCGCGAAGGCGAGGCAGCAGTCGTCGAAGTGGAAGACACCGGGCCGGGCATTGCGCCCGAGCACCTGCCGCGACTGTTCGAGCGCTTCTACCGGGCCGCGCCCGCGGAGTCCTCGATCGAGGGCACCGGCATCGGGCTGGCGCTGGCCCGGGACCTGGTTCTGCTCCATGGCGGCGACCTGACCGTAGACAGCGTCGTCGATGAAGGAACAGGGTTTCGCCTGCGCTGGCCGGCGCGCGCCACGGACGGGCGATTGTCCCCGCTTGCCGACGACAACCCGGAAGCGGCCCCGCCGGCTCGGGCCGGCGCCGAATCCGGCTCGCGTCGAAACGCCGCGCCCGACGATGCCCCCTGCATCCTGGTCGTGGACGACAACGCCGAACTGCGGCAGTGGTTGCGCCATGTGCTGGGGGATCGCTACGTGATCGACGAGGCCAGCGACGGTGAGACCGCCCTCGAATGCATGCGCTCGCGCCTGCCCGACCTGGTCGTAAGCGACTGGATGATGCCCGGAATGGACGGCATCGAACTGGTCGGCAGGATGAGTGAGGATGTACAGCTCCAGGGTATTCCGGTGATCCTGCTCAGCGCGCGCGCCGACACAAGCGACCACCTCCATGGCCTGGACGCCGGTGCCGTCGCCTATGTCCGCAAGCCTTTCAACGCCGATATTCTCAAGGCCCAGATCGAGTCCCTGCTGGCGCTGCGCCTGCGGTTGCGAAAGGAACTGGCCGCACAACCGGCACCCCCGGTTCAATCGCAGGGCGAGAGTGCGTGGATGCGTCGGGTGCACGATCTCGTTGCCGCCAGGCTGCACGATCCGGCTTTCGGCGTCGAAGCCCTTGCCGATGTCCTCGCGATCGGGCGAACCGGGCTGTTTCGCAAGTTGAAGGAAGAATGCGACATGAGCCCTTCGGCACTGCTGCGCGAAGCGCGAATGACGCGCGCCGCCGAGCTGCTCGACCAGCGCGCCGGAAACGTCAGCGAAGTTGCCTACGCGGTCGGCTTCAACAGCCTCGAAGGCTTCACCCGCGCGTTCGCCAGCCGCTTCGGTCAGCGGCCGTCCGAACGCCTGGCGCAGGCGCACTAGGTCAGCAAATATTCGTTCATCTGCGCGCGACAGCGCCCGGTTTCTGCGCTACATTGGTGCACCTCAACAATTGCGACGACAACCGACATGAACGAGCGGCAAGGCTGGATTTCCGCGGGACTGCTGTCCCTGGGCCTGATCGTGGCTGCCGTCGTTCTCGGCGGTGCCATCCGCGACTTCCGCATCAGCGATCGCTTCGTCGAGGTCAAGGGTCTGGCCGAGCGCGAGGTTCAGGCCGACCTGGCCATCTGGCCCATTCAGTACCAGCTTGCCGGCACCTCGCTCGAGGAAATCCGCACGGCCATTGATGCCGCCGATGAAGCGGTGATCGCCTTTCTCAAGCTGCGCGGGTTCGACGAAGAGGATGTCAGCCGCACGCCGCCGCGCATCACCGACCAGTGGGTTCATGCCTACGGCGAGCAGCGCCCGGAGAATCGCTACATGG
>CAZSGS010000146.1:0-6491 GCA_964606365.1 uncultured Wenzhouxiangella sp.
CATGGCCCTCTTCCTCGTGACCGTGCTCTTCCTCGTGTTCCTCCTGGTGCTCGGCTTCCGCCACGCCGGGAATCTCGTAGTCGCCGGCATCGCGCCAGGTGCCCGAGACATTCCAGGCCCAGTTGCCGCTGCCGCCGTCGAGGCGCAGCACGCCGGTGCGCTCGTCGGCCACGGTGTTGCCGCGCACTTCGAAGCGCCCTTCGAGGGCCCTGGCGGGGACGGACTCGGGAATGCGCCCGTCGATCACGTTGACCACACCGCCCACGGCGCCGGAGCCGAACAGCAGCGTGGACGGTCCGCGCAGGATCTCGACACGGTCGATCAGCATCGGCTCCACGCTCACGGCATGGTCGTCGGACTGCGCCGAGACATCGACCGCGGGAAGGCTGTCCTCGAGAACCTGCACGCGGCCGCCCCCCAGGCCTCGAATCACCGGTCGCCCGGCACCGGGACCGTAGCTGGTCGAGTGCACTCCCGGCTGCTGCGTGAGGGTTTCGCCCAGGGTCAGCCCCCGGCGGTCGTCCAGCTGCTCGCCGAAGAGCACGTCGATCGGCTGGGCGGAGTCCAGCTTGCTGCGCGCAATCGGTAGCGCCCTGACCACCACCTTCTCGAGTTCGGCGCGTTCGGTGTGCGATGCGCTGTCCGTTTCGGTCTCCGCCTGCATATCCGCGTCCTGCGCCAGGGCGGCCAGGGGCAGGAGACCGGCCAGAAGAAAGATCGATCGAATCATTCGAATCTCCATGGGGTCGTCATCCAATGCGAATATGTAATGTTATATCAATTCATTCGTGAACGGAAGCCGGATTGGCACACCCGCCGGCAACCTCCAGGGCGGCCGATTAGCGACTAAAATGCCCGCCAGGCCCAGCCCGGAACCACGACGTGAACCGAATCGAGATGCGACGCCCCGACGACTGGCACCTGCACCTGAGGGACGGCAAGATGCTGGCCGCGGTGGTCCCGGCCACGGCCCGTGCCTTCGGCCGCGCCATCGTCATGCCCAACCTCAAGCCGCCGGTGCGAACGGTTGCCGACGCGCGCGCCTACCGCGACCGCATCCTGGCGGTCCGGCCCGAAGGCAGCGACTTCGAACCGCTGATGACCCTGTATCTCACCGAAACCACAACGGCCGACGACATCCGCGAAGCGGCCGAAAGCGACTTCGTCCACGCGGTCAAGTACTACCCGGCCGGTGCGACCACCAACTCCGACTCGGGTGTGCGCGATCTCGAGCGCGTCTATCCGGTGCTCAAGGCCATGGAAAAGCACGGCCTGCCGCTGCTGATGCACGGCGAGGTCACCGACAGCGAAATCGACGTGTTCGACCGCGAAGCGGTGTTCATCGAACGCCATCTCGAGAAGCTGCGCCCGCGCTTTCCCGCACTGAAGATGGTGCTCGAGCACGCCACCACGGCCGACGCGATCGACTACGTCGAGTCGGCGCCCGGCCCGATCGCGGCGACCATCACCGTCCACCACCTGATGTTCAACCGCAATGCCCTGTTCGAGGGCGGCCTGCGTCCGCACCATTACTGCCTGCCGCTGATCAAGCGCGAACGGCACCGGCAGGCGCTTGTCCGGGCAGCCACCGGCGGCAATCCGCGTTTCTTCCTCGGCACCGACAGCGCCCCGCATCCCAAGCACGCCAAGGAGTCCGACTGCGGCTGCGCCGGCGTCTACTCGGCGCCCGCGGCCATGGAGCTCTACGCCGCCGTGTTCGAGGCCGCCGGCGCGCTCGACAAGCTGGAAGGTTTTGCCAGCCTGCACGGGCCGGACTTCTACGGCCTTCCCCGCGCCGAACGGCGTATCGTGCTCGAACGTTTCGACTGGCGGATTCCCGACTCGGTCGACGCCGGGAACGAAGTCGTGGTGCCGCTGCATGCCGGGCGCAGACCGGGATGGCAGCTGACCAGCACCTGAGAAGCGGGTTGAACCCCGGCCACCGTCCGGGCGTCACAATGCCAAGGTGATGAGCAGATCCGGCCGACATCCACTGCGTTCGCGCGCAAAGCGCCTTGTGCGGCGGGTTCGTCGCAGACTGGGCTCCCGCTCGGTGCTCACGCTGCAGCTGGCCGGTTTCGCGCTGGTAGCGCTGCCTCTGCTGGCGGGCCTGATCACGTCCGGACAACAGATCGATCGCGTCACGCGCAACAGCGAACAGCTGCTGGACCGCAGCCTGTCGACCACCCAGTCGGCGCGCCTGATCGGTGATCGCGTACTCGGCTTCGAGCGGGCAGCGCGGCAGTACCGCGTGCTGCGCGACCGCGATGCCCGCAGCAGCCTGCTCGAGCGACACCAGGCGCTGATCGAAGAACTCGAGGGATTTCTCGAGCTGGCCGCCAATACGCCACTGGCCCGGCAGGTGGATACGCTGCAGGCGGACAGCCGGCGGTTGTTCCAACGCGTCCTCGATGCCGAACCCGACCGCGAGTGGCCAGCAAGCCTGGCCGGCCGCTTCGAATCCCTCAACGAGCAGGCCGGCCTTGTGCTCGGCGACACCGAAGAAACGGCCGCGCAGGAACTGGAACGGCTCAGGCAGATGGGCGAGTCTGCGCGCAATTTTTCGCTCTTGAGCCTGGGCCTGACCGTACCCCTGGCGATCGTACTGGCGCTTCTGATGGCGGGGTTTCTCAATCGTCGCATTCGCCGTCTCGACCGTGGCATGCGGGCGCTCGCCCATCCGGAAGGCGCTCGCATCGATCAGATCGCGAGCCCGCGTGACCTGCGCGCGCTGTCGATTCGCATGGAATGGGTGCGAAGGCGACTGGTGCGAACCGAACGCGACCGGCGGCGGCTGGTCGGCCAGGTCAGTCACGAACTCAAGACACCCCTGAGCGCGATCCGCGAGGGCACCAGCCTGCTCTCCGATCAGAATTTCGGTACCCTTGGCCGGGAACAACGCGAAGTCGTCGACATCATCCAGGCCGGCATCGACCGGCTGCAGGAGCAGATCGAGAACCTGCTGCGTTTCAATCGATTGCAAGGCAAGCGGCAACGCCCCAGCTACCAGCGCGGGGTTCGACTCGACGCGCTGCTCGATCGCGTGCTGGACAACCACCGCCTGACGATCGAGGCGCGGGGACTCCATCTCGACCGCACACCGACCTCGCCGACCCGGATCGACGGCGACCCCGACATGCTCACCACCGCGATGGACAACCTCGTCTCCAACGCCCTGAAATTTTCGCCCGACGGCGGCCGAGTCGGCGCTTCGATCCGGCGCGACGGTCAATCCGTCGTGATCCGGATTGCCGACACCGGCCCGGGCATCGCCGCCCGCGATCGCGGTCGGCTGTTCGAGCCGTTCTTTCGCGGCGACAGCAGCCCGGCCCGCATGAAGCCCGGCACCGGGCTCGGCCTGGCGATCTGCCGCGACCTGGTGCTGGCCCACCAGGGCGAAGTCCGCCTGGTCGATTGCCCCGGTTGGTCGACCGTCTTCGAAATCCGTCTGCCGCTGGAGCGGCCGGGAGATTCACCGACATGAAGCCCCTCATTCCTTTCGTTTCCCTCCTCGCCGCCCTGCTCGTGGCGTTTGGCGCCCCCGCGCCGCTGGCGGCGCAGACAGACAACACCGACCCTGCGGAGGCGGTCGAGGCCGACGACATCATCGGGCGTGTCGATCGGGTACTGCGCGTGGACGCGGACAATGCCCGCATCTGGTACGCGGGTGTGGCCCAGGTCGACGACTGGACCGGAAGGCTGGAGCGCTCGCTGCTGGAGATTCTCGGGCCGGACGACCTTCGCGACCCGCAGCGCGGGCTGGAACGGCTCGAGCGGCTGGCCGAAGTTGCGCCGAACGACCGTCCACTCGAAGGCGAGGCCGCCACCACCCTGGTGGTCGTCACCCGACTGCTGGCGCAGACGGTCGATGCGAAGCGGGAGCGACGACGGATGACCCGTGCCCTGCAGAGCGAGCGCGAGGCGCACCTGCGCACACTCGAGAAGCTCGCCGCCCTGCGCGAAATCGACGAGGAAATCGAAGCGCGTGATCGCAAGAACGACGAAGGAGGGCAGGAACCATGACCAGGGACGGCCGTGCCTCCAACAGGGCATCCGATGATGCGCCACTGATCCTGCTGGTCGATGACGATCCGTCGCTGCTGCGCCTGATCTCGCTGCGGCTGGAATCGAGCGGATACCGTGTCGATACCGCCGAAAGCGGCGAAGCCGCCCTCGGTCAGGCAGCGAGCCACACGCCCGACGTCGTCGTCACGGACCTGCGCATGGAAGGCATCGACGGCATGGCGCTGTTTCGCCAGTTGCGCGAGCAGGACCCGACGCTTCCGGTCGTCATCCTGACTGCGCACGGCACCATCCCCGACGCCGTCGCCGCCACCCGCGAAGGCGCCTTCGGATTCCTCACCAAACCGTTCGACAGCCGCGAACTGCTGGATACCATCGCCGAGGCGACCGAGACCCGACCGGGTGAATCCCGCGGCGACAACGACTGGCGGCGCGCGATCGTGACCAGAAGCCGCGCCATGGAGCGCCTGCTCTCGGAAATCGAGCTCATTGCCGAGAGCAACGCCAGCGTACTCATCTGCGGCGAGAGCGGTTCGGGCAAGGAGATCATCGCCCGTGCCATCCACGACGCGGGCCCGCGCAGCGACCAGTCGTTCGTGGCCATCAACTGCGCCGCGGTGCCGGCGGAGCTGCTCGAGTCGGAGCTGTTCGGATACCGCAAGGGTGCCTTTACCGGTGCCGACCGGGACCATGCCGGCCTGTTCGAGCAGGCACGCGGCGGCACCCTGCTGCTCGACGAGATCGGCGACATGCCCGCTGCCTTTCAGGCCAAGCTGCTCAGGGCCCTGCAGGAGCAACGCATCCGCCCGGTCGGCGCAACGGAGGAAATCGAAACCGACGTCCACGTGCTGTCGGCCACTCACCGGGACCTCGAACAGGCGATTCGCGACGGACACTTTCGCGAGGACCTCTACTACCGTCTCAACGTTGTGCAGCTCGACGTGCCCCCGCTGCGGGAGCGCCCCGAGGACATCGTGCCGCTCGCCGAGCATTTCCTTGCGCAACTGCAGGCGGGCAAGCCGCAGGCCAGGCGGGTTGCGGGGTTCTCGCGCGATGCGCTGCGGGCGCTGCTCGGACACGGCTGGCCGGGCAACGTGCGGCAGTTGCGCAACGTCGTCGAGCAGGCCTGCGTGCTGTGCCGTCGCGGACCCATTCCCGAACACCTCGTCCGCCGGGCGCTGCGCCAGGAATCGGGCGGCGTCACGCCGCTGGCCGAGGCGAGGGACGGCTTCGAGCGCGACTATCTCGCGCGCATCATGCGCATGGCCGCCGGTAACGTCAGCGAAGCCGCGCGGCTGGCCGGTCGCAATCGCACCGAGTTCTATCGTTTGCTCAAGCGCCACCGGCTCGAGCCGGGCGATTTCAAGCCCTGAATCGCAACCGTCGCCTGCAGGCGACAGGCGCAGATCCCCTCAACCAGGCCACTCGAAACGATCCGGGCCGATGAGCCGTCGCTGTCAGGCGACAGGTTGTTCCCACGCCCAGCGTCGACCTAGTGGCAACTTGCTGATTTATAATGCTTTAGTCTTTTCTGGCATGCCCTTTGCAATTATCGGGGCGAGCCGATCCGGCTCGCTGAATCGAGCAACGCTCAAACCGATAAGGAGTTGATCATGGTGAAACTCGGAAAGCTTCCTGCTACTGCACTCATCGCGTCCATTGCCATGGCCGCATCGGTCGCGGTGGCGCAGAACCCAAGCTTCGAGGAACTCGATCGCGACGAAGACGGATACATCAACGGCAGCGAAGCCATGGCCCTGCCCTGCCTGGCCCGGGTCTTTCGACAGATCGACAAGGCAGACGACCGGGGTCTTGACCGCAGCGAGTACGAAGCCGCGGTGCAGAAGCACTGCCAGCGAGAGCAGCAGGGATCGCCGGAACAGGACTACCCCGAGTCATAAGCCCAAGCCCGCCACCGCACCCAGAACGGTGCGGTGGCCCGCAACCCTCCCCAACCGGATTGCCCGTCGGTACCAGCGTGCCGGCGGGCTTTTTTACTAGTGGGCCATGTCAGGTAACGCTCAGAGTCACTGTGCGGGCGCGGATCGAGGCATAATAGCGGGCCGATCAACCTCATCGGCAATCCCGAACCGGCATGGATCCGATCATCCTTTTCTTCCTGCTCGGCCTGGCCGCCGGCCTGCTGAAATCCGAGCTGAGGCTGCCGCCGGCGGTCTACGACTTCGTCTCCATTCTGCTGTTGCTTTCCATCGGCCTGAAGGGCGGCATCGAATTGCAGAAGCAGCCGTTCATGGCCCTGGCGCCCTCCATCTTCGCCACGCTGATGATCGGCCTGCTGATGCCGCTGGTTGCCTACCCCGTACTGCACAAGCTCGGCCGCCTCGCGCGCGCCGACGCCGCCTCCATCGCCGCCCACTACGGCTCAGTCAGCGTCGGCACCTATGCGGTCGCCGTCGCCTGGCTGGCCACGCGCGAGATCGGCTACGAGCCGCATCTGCCTCTGCTGC
>CAZSGS010000147.1:0-6479 GCA_964606365.1 uncultured Wenzhouxiangella sp.
CCGCGCCGAGAACCTGAATCGGCAGCAGCGTCGCCACTGTGGCGACGAAGGCCAGAACCAGGTTGTGGGGAAACGGGCGTCGAACATGGTTGATCCACAGCCCGAGCAATGCATAGCCGACCGCAAGGCCGCCGATACCGACCGACACGGCGATGGCATCCGTTCGAAAATAGTGGACTGAAACGGGGGTCAGGACCAGCGTCGAGGCCAGGCAGAAGACGACGAGCACCCGGTAGTCGAGACGCTCCATGGGCGCCAGCCCGCTAACCAACCGCCGCAACCTGAACATGGCCGCAGTATACGGGAGAGCGAATACATGCGGATTCGGGCCGGCCCCGGAGATTCAGGGCGACTGCTCTACGTCACCGCCCGCAATATCGCCATACAACCGGCGCACGGCCTCGGTGCCGTGGCGGCGCTCGAGGGCGCGAACGATGAAGTGTCCGCGCGCCATGTCCTGGAAATGGTCGATGAAGACCGCGTTGATGGCCGCACCACCGAAGGCGCCCACCACCGGCACGGCCTGCGCCGCGGCCTTCTCGGAAACGACCAGTGAAAAGCGCGATGCGACCAGCGAAACCAGGCGCACGATGGCCGGCGCGGATTTCTCCGCCAGGCCCTTGCGCGCGATGTGGGACGCCGCCTCGGAGACGGCACGGCTCATGGCCGCGCGCGCGGCAAAGTAGCCGAACTCGGCCGCATCGTCCGCGCGGGAAGGGCCGCCCAGGGCCAGCACCTGCAGGCACTGCACACGCGCATCGGCCGCGGCCAGGTCCTCGCCTTCGCTTCGGGCAATGTCGGCAATCGACCGCAGTATGATCGCGGTCGAGATCGGCAGTTCCACCGCCAGCGCGGCCAGGCCGAACGCGCCGCCGGTGGCGCCGGCCGCGGTCGCCGCCGCCTTGTGCCACCGGTTCGACGGTGCCCCCCTGTGGCCGCCGTCCATGGTGCCGATCGCGATGGCCAGGGTGGACTCGATCGACTTGCGCGCCGCTGCGTTGACCACCTCGCTCCAACGCTCGGGAAGGAACTCGAAACCGCGCTCGATCGGGGCGCCCACCAGGTGGCTGATGCGGGCAGCCAGCCCCGGGTTCTCCAGCAGGTCGCATGCCTGGCGAAGTCGCTCGCGCTCGGATTCGCTGAAGGTCGTTTTCATGGGCCGGCTCACTGTTGCGCCCACTGTAGCGCAGCCGCCCGATTTCCGGTTCGGTTACCCACGCTCGTCGAACACCAGCTTCCTGGAAACCAGGAAGTTGAAGCCCATGCCGACCAAGCCGCCGACCCAGACCCCGATCAGGGGCATGACGGCATTCCAGAAACGCGACAGATCGGCCTGCTCACCGAGGAAAACGATCAGGGAGAAGACGGCAAAGTTCAGGACGCCGCCGACGGCGTGCACGCTGAAGAACCGGAGCAGCTCATCGACCAGTACCCGCCCGGACTCGACGTGATGGAAGGTGAAATAGCGGTTGAGCACGTATCCGGCCGACATCGCCGCCGTGTAGGAAAAGACCCGGGCGAGATACACGTTCAGCCCCGGCAGGTCCTTGAGCAGATACAGCAAGCCGGCGTCGATCAGCGCGATGGTGCTGCCGACACAGGCGAAACGGAAGAAGGTGGCGCGTGGGCTGTGCGAGCGCACCCCCCGTTTGATCAACTTGTAGGAGCTTCGTACCGGGATGGCCCCGTCCTCGATTGAAAGTCCGGCAGCCCCGGACAGCGCGGGGCCAAGGGCGAGGATTATAGGCCACCGGCCGCGGGAAGGGATGCGCGTACATAGATTCTCGGCATATCGTGGTGGGGCGGATCAGGCCCCGCGCGACATTCCGTCACGGACCGGTGTAATATTTTCAGACCTGCCGGTGACTATTGATGAGCAACGACAACCGTCACGCCCAAGGAAGAGATCGACCATGAAGACAATCCGATTGAATGACCTGTTGACAGCCCCGCTGCTGTGTCTTGTTGTGGCGCTGACCGTGGCTGGCCCGGCCTGCTCCCAGGCATCTTCGCTGCTGTGGAAGATCGAAGGCAACGGCCTGGCCGAGCCGTCCTGGCTCTACGGCACGCAGCATTTGATGTGCGGAGAAGACTTCGTGATTCCGGATTATGCCGTGCAACGATTGAAGTCGAGCGGTGCGCTGGTGCTTGAAATCGACCTTTCCGACCCCGCGGTCCAGCAACGGATGATGCAGCTCTCGCGGCTGCCGGAAGGCAAACGGATTTCCGAAAGCATCCAGGATGAAGAGACGCGGGCCGATATCGAAGAATTTCTTACCCTTCATTTCGGTGCCGGACTCGAGCAGTTCGGCGGCATGCGGCCGTTCATGCTGGCAACCATGGCCATCACGGCCGTTGCCGAATGCGAGCAAGCGGTAGAGTCCCACGATCTCCACCTGGTACAGGAAGCGATGAAGCTCGGCACGGATGTCAGGGCACTCGAAACGGTCGAGTTCCAGTTCAGCCTGTTCGACGAGATCCCGCTGGACGATCAAGTTCAGGAGTTGATCTCGATCGTTCAGGACCCGGCGACGGAACGCGACAAGTTCCGCAGCATGACCGAACTGTACCGTCGTCAGGATATCGCCGGGCTCTACCGGCTGATCGGCGAAGACGAGTTCATGCAGGCGCACAGCGAACTGCTGATCGACGAGCGCAACCGGACCTGGATTCCCGCGATGGAAGAGATGTCGCGGGAAAAAAGCATGTTCTACGCGGTCGGCGCCGGCCATCTGCCCGGAGACAGCGGCGTCATCAACCTGCTTCGGGAAGCCGGCTACACGTTGACGCCCGTATCGGCGAACAAACAGCTCTAGTCGTCGCTCATTCTGTAACGGATAGCCGGTCGGAAAGCGTTCAGAAGCAAGGCCTGCTGGATCAGCTGCCCGAAGGGGACGAGGCCGGATCAGGCGTCGGCGGCCGCTGTGCCGCCGACCACGCAGGCCATCGCGGGCCAGCCCTGCTGGTCGAGCGTGTCGGATTCGATCGGCGCATTGCGATAGGCGTCGTCGTCGTCCGAAAGCGCCGATCGGTAGTAGACGAGGACGGGTGCATCGTTGCCGCGCAGAGCGATCTCGAGCGTGCGCGCCTGGCGGGGCTGCCAGGCGCCGTGGACTTCGATCATCAGGTGCCGCGCCACTTGCGCCCGACCGTTGCGTCCAAACAACTGTCCGCCGGCCGGAATCACGTGGAGCGCCATGCCATCAGGCACGCGCACGTCCTCGATCCGCGCACGATCGCTTGAACGGGTCAACTCGGGAAACGACAGCGTAATGCCGCCGTCTGGGCTGGCGTGACGACTGTTGTTGACGACCGTCACCATCAGGGCCGGTCCGTCGTCGCCCGGAACCTGAACGACTTTCTGAACCAGGGGATTGGGTCTCGTCGAGGTCACGAAAGTCAATTCGGCCATGTCGGATGCTTCGTTGCCGATCTCCGCCGAAGCGACGAGTGCCGCGCGCAGGCGCCGGACGGAACGGTGATCGCCTGAACTTCCCCCGCCGCGCTCCACGACCGGCAGCGGACATGCTCCCGCCCCCGATTCCGCCGCGCCCAGCGATGTGGACGTGCAAAGAAGAAGCATCGCCGCAAGCATGCCGCATCTGCGATTGATACAGGGGTGGGTTGCGCCACTCATCTCATCCGCCTTTTTGTGACCCCTATCACGACTATACCGGCGCGCGCCCACTTGCGCCAGCGCCGCCACCGGACCCGGACCTGAATCAGATCCTCCGCCATCAAGAACTCACGCCTGGTGTGCTAATTTTCCAAATGAATACGCATGCGAGATAGCCATGAAGCGCGTTTGCCTCTGCCTCGTCGCCGTACTTTCTTCGTCCGCGCCGGCCCAGGAGCAATCGACGGCCGACATCCTCGAGTGGAAAACGCAGTCGTTCGAAGGGCGGACCGACTACGAGCGTTTCGACGCCGGCCAGACGGGGGCCGAGCATGCCGCGGTCCGCGCACGTTGCCGCGATGGCACCGCATCCGGACTGGTTCTCGAGAAGGAACATCGTCTTGCCGACGCGCCGGTACTGGAATGGCGGTGGCGCGTCGACGAGACCTACTCGAACCTCGACGAGACCCGCAAGAAGGGCGACGACTACCCGGCGCGCGTGTACGTGGTGGCGAAACGCTGGCCTTCGTTCCGAAGCCGAGCGATCAACTACGTATGGGCCAGCTCCCAGGCGGAGGGCACATCGTGGGAGAACGCGTTCGCCGGTCAGTTCATGATGCTCGCCGTTCGATCCGGCCGGGATCGCCTGGGCGAATGGGTCACCGAAAGGCGCAACGTACTGGAGGACTTCAAGCAACTGCACGGCCTCGAACCGGACAGCATCGACGCCCTGGCGATCATGACCGATTGCGACAACGCCGGCCAGTCGACGACGGCCTGGTATGGACCGATCCGCTGGCTCGAGGAGTAGCGGTCAAGGCGCCCGGAACTGAACGGTGCCAATGAGCGACTCGAAAGGCCCCGGCACCGCCACCGGCGCCGGGGTCGAGGGTCTGGCGGACTTTACCCGGCCGAAGATCAGGCCAGGTCGAATCGATCCGCGTTCATCACCTTGGTCCAGGCGGCGATGAAATCCAGAACGAATTTCTCCCGGTTGTCGTCCTGGGCGTAGAGCTCTGCGTAGGCACGCAGGATCGAGTTCGAGCCGAACACCAGGTCGGCGCGGGTGGCCGTCCACTTTGCCTCGTCGGACTTGCGGTCGCGGATCTCGTAGAGATTGCCGCCCTTGGGCACCCAGCGGTAGTTCATGTCGGTCAGGTTGACGAAGAAGTCGTTGGTCAGCTGACCTTCCCGCTCGGTAAACACGCCGTGTTTGCTGCCGTCGTGATTGGTGCCCAGCGTGCGCATTCCGCCGACGAGCACCGTCATTTCCGGTGCGGTCAGGCCCAGCAGCTGGGTGTGGTCGAGCATCATCTCCTCGGGCGTGACGACGTAGTCCTTCTTCTGCCAGTTGCGATAACCGTCGGCCAGGGGCTCGAGGTACTGGAAGGAATCGGCGTCGGTCTGCTCGTCTGTGGCGTCCCCACGGCCCGGCGCGAACGGCACCTTGACGTCGTGGCCGGCCGCCCTGGCGGCCTGCTCGATGCCGACGCTGCCGCCGAGCACGATCACATCGGCCACGCTGGCGCCGGTGTCGGCGGCGATCTTTTCATACACCGAAAGCACGCGGGCGAGGCGCTCGGGCTCGTTGCCCTCCCAGTCCTTCTGCGGGGCCAGGCGAATGCGCGCGCCGTTGGCGCCGCCGCGATAGTCCGAGCCACGGAAGGTCCGCGCGCTGTCCCAGGCGGTGGCGACCATGTCGCCGATCGAAAGGCCTGAATCGGCGATCCTGGCCTTGACGGCATCGACGTCGTAATCGGTGTTGCCGGCCGGCACCGGGTCCTGCCAGATCAGGTCCTCGTCGGGCACTTCCGGACCGATGTAGCGCGATTTGGGGCCCAGATCACGATGAGTGAGCTTGAACCAGGCGCGTGCAAAGACATCGTCGAAATACTCGGGGTTGTTGTAGAGATTCTCGGAGATCTTGCGGTACTCCGGGTCGACCTTCAGCGCCATGTCGGCGTCGGTCATGATCGGCATGACGCGGATCGAGGGATCCTCGGCGTCGACCGGCATGTTCTCTTCGTCGATATCGACCGGCTCGTACTGCCAGGCGCCGGCGGGGCTCTTCTTCAACTCCCATTCGTGGTCGAGCAGCAGGGCGAAGTAGCCGTTGTCCCACTGGGTCGGGTGGGTAGTCCAGGCGCCTTCGATCCCGCTGGTGACCGTGTCGCGGCCGATGCCGCGGCTGACATGGTTGTTCCAGCCCAGGCCCTGCTCTTCAACGTCGGCGGCCTCGGGTTCAGGACCGAGATTGGCCGCATCACCGTTGCCGTGGCACTTGCCCACGGTGTGGCCGCCGGCGGTCAGGGCCACCGTTTCTTCGTCGTTCATGGCCATGCGCTCGAAGGTCACGCGCATGTCGCGCGCGGTCTTGAGCGGGTCGGGATTGCCGTCGACGCCCTCGGGGTTGACATAGATCAGGCCCATCATCACCGCCGCGAGCGGATTCTCGAGCGATTCGCGGTCGCCGGAATAGCGGCTCTCGGGATTGTCGCTGGGCGCCAGCCATTCCTTCTCCGAACCCCAGTAGGTGTCGGTCTCCGGATGCCAGATGTCTTCTCGCCCGAAGGAAAAACCGAAGGTCTTGAAGCCCATCGATTCATAGGCCACGTTGCCGGCCAGGATGATCAGGTCGGCCCAGGAGATGCTGTTGCCGTACTTCTTCTTGATCGGCCACAGCAGGCGCCGCGCCTTGTCGAGGTTGGCGTTGTCGGGCCAGCTGTTGATCGGCGCGAAGCGCTGATTGCCGGTGTTGCCACCGCCACGACCGTCGGCTACGCGGTAGGTGCCGGCCGCGTGCCAGGCCATGCGGATCATCAGGCCGCCGTAGTGACCCCAGTCGGCCGGCCACCAGTCCTGC
>CAZSGS010000148.1:0-6392 GCA_964606365.1 uncultured Wenzhouxiangella sp.
CTGCTCGTGCGTCCAGCCGGTGGGCAGGATCGTGTGGCGGTTGCTGCCGACGAGCACGTTGTAGTCGTCGCGCACGCTGAATTCGCGCCGGGGAAGCGGTCGGCGGGTATCGCTGCCCTGCCACACCGAGTGCGTCGGGAAGTGTCGCCACCGGCCATGTGACTCGTAGCGGGGCGAGTCGTCGACCTGGAAAACGGCCTGTGTCCATTGCCCATCGATCGTCGTGTCGCTCAGGGTCGTGCGCTCCCAGGTGCCGTGGCTGACGTGCTCGTGCAGGTCGGTATCCTCGTAACGCCAGTCCTGGCGCCAGTGCTTGGTGACCATGGGCTCGCTCGACTCGCCGTCCTCGTCCTCGATCTCCATGACGAGGATGTGCTGGAGGCTGATGAAATCCGGCTCGTCGGCGATCACGTAGACGTATTCCGTGCCCCAGGAGCGGTAGGGCCTGGCCGGCTCGAATCCCGGCGCGAAGCCGACGGTTTCGAGAAAGTCGAAACTCACGCGGTAGGCGCCGGCCATGGCGAGGATGGCCCGCCGGTCGCGCTCTTGCTTGTCCGCCTCGTCCGCCTGCAATGCCTGCCAGGCCTCGGTCGGCTCGGCTATCGCTTCCGGCAGAGCGCCCTTCGTCGTGCCGCCGCGCGGCGCCATGTTGCCGGTGTCGATGAAGGGCCAGGCAAAGAGATAGTCGACGCCTTCGTCGGACGAGTCCTCGTAGGCTTGAGCGCTCAACGCGACCGCGGCGAGCGCGAGGGCGACGACAGAGTAGCTGAGATGGCGCATGGTGGCGTCCTTCCGGTTGGGATGGAAAAGGCTGCGCCCCGGGCGGGTGAGGAGAGTCAGGCTGAAGGAGAGGCCCGGGGCGCAGGTTGAACTGAAGCAATACACGAGTGAGCCTACATTTGCCAGGTAACGCTCACGCCGGCGTTGAAGCCGGGCTGGGTATAGCGGTCCAGGCCGGGGTCGTCGGCCGAGCGGCCGCGCACGGTCGACCAGGACCAGTACTTGCGGTCGGTGAGGTTGAACAGGCCCAGCCGAAGTTGCGTCGCGTCGTTGATCTGCCAGCCGGCGAGGAGGTCGAGGGTGACGTGGCCGGGGGCCTGGAAATCGGCCTCGTCGGCGACGTCGTCCTTGCCGTCGACGGCCGTTGCCACGAGCTCGAGATCCAGGGGCAGGCCGCCGGGCAGCCAGCGCAGTCCGACGACGCCGGTCAGCGGTTCGATGCTGTTGAGCGGCAGGTCGCTGGAAACGTCTTCCCCGTCCGACCATGCAGCGGCGCCGCGCAGCTGGAAGTCGTCGAGCGCGGGCGCCAGGCTGCCCAGGTCGACGGTGGCGGCGGCCTCGACGCCTTCGATACGCACCTCGGTGAGATTCTGCGACTGGAACACGATCAGGCCCGTATCCGGGTCCACGCCCAGGCTGACGAAGCTTTCGATGAAGTCGTCGTAATCGTTGCGGTAGGCGGCCAGGTTGAAGTGGCCCCAGTCGCCGCGGCCGCGCAGGCCCAGCTCCCAGCCGCGCGATTGTTCCGGTTCGAGATCCGGGTTGGGGATCGCGGTGTAGCCGAACTGCAGGTTGGTAAAGCCGACATTGACGTCGTTGTAGGGCGGTGATCGGAAGCCGCGGGCGTACTGGGCGAAGACGTCGAGGCGGTCGGACAGAGCGTAGATCGCCCCGAGTCGCGGCGTCACGCTGGTCTCGTCGACCGTGGCCGGCTCGAAGCCGGGGTTGTCGTCGACGAAGACCGGGTCGAGTTCCGGGTCGAGTTCGTAGTAATCGACGCGCACGCCCGGAATCAGGCGCAGGCGTTCGCCCACGGCGATACGATCTTCCAGGTATACGCCGGCCTCGAGCGTGGAGCTCTTGGGGAAGTCGCGCACAGGAAAGTTGTCCGGGCCGACGGTGTTGCTCGTCGAGTCGTCGACCAGGCTTTGCTCGAAGCCGTCGCGCATCTGCTCGGTCTGCGTTTCATAGACCTCGAGGCCGCCGACCAGGTCGTGCTCCAGGGGACCGGTGTTGAATACCCAGCGCGCGGTCGCTTCGGTGCCCAGGATCTGCTGCTCGAAGCGGGCGTTGCGGTAGCGGTGGACCGGGGCGGGCTGACCCTGGGCGATGGCGTTGCGGTCTTCGAAGGTGGCCTGCTCGGTCACAGCGTCCTGGTGGTAGACCTTCCAGGAGAAGTGGTCGGCCCAGCCCGGCTCGCGCGCCCGGTAGTCGAGGCTGATGCGCCGTCGGCGGTTGCCGTCGTCGCCGTTCAGCGCGGTGGTTTCGACGATGTAGGGGAAACCGTAGACGTCGGAAAAGTCCTGGGTGCGGACCAGGTTGAGCACTTCGGTCTCACTGTCGGATTCGTTCTGCTCCAGGGTCAGCCGCCACTGGTTGGCGCTGCCTTCGTCGAGCAGCAGCTTGGCCAGGACGTTGCGGCCGTCGTACTCGTGCGGGTTCGGCCTGGTTCGGGTCGGGCCGGTACCGCCGACGTCGCCCTGGTTGTCGAGCTCCCGCCCGCTTCGCTCCACCCACTGGATGGAACCCGACAGGCGCTCGCCGCGTGCGGCCAGGGTGCCCGAGGCGACCCAGCCTTCATCGGCGCTGTAGTAGCCCCCGCGCGTCCGGACGGTGAAGTCGTTGCCGGTCTCGGCCAGCCAGTCGGCCGGATCCCTGGTGGTCAGGGCGACCACTCCGGCGAGCGCGCTGGAGCCGAACAGGCTCGAGGCGGGGCCGCGCAGGATCTCGACCTGCTTGAGCGCGTCGGTGTCGATGAAGTTTCGCGAGGCATTGGCGTAGTCGCCGATGGCGAAGCCGTCGGGCACGCGCACGCCGTCGACGGCCACCTGCACCCGGTTGCCGCCCAGGCCGCGGATGTTGAAGCCCGCCAGGCCGAAGCGCTGGCCCTGGAAGGGTACCGTCACGCCGGGAATGTAGCGCACCATGTCGCGGATGCTTTCGGTGAGCGTGCGTGCGATTTCCCGGTCGTCGATAACGGTCACCGGCGCGGCGATCTCCGCGGCGGGGCGCTCGCTCTTGGAGGCGGTGACAGTCATCGTGTCCAGTTCGTTCGTGTCGTTGTCGGCGAAGGCCGCGAGGCTGGCCGGCAGTAGCAGGACAGCGGTCAGCCGGCGAATGAAACAGGTCATGTGAAACTCCTGAAAGGGTCATTCGGGTTGGCTGGCCGCTTGGCGGCTGGCTGGCCCAGTCTTGTGGTCGATGCGTTGTTTGGTTATTTGGTCAGAATCAGTTTGCCGTTGCGCGTGATTCGCAGACGATAGATCTCTCCGCGGTGTTCGAGCCGCACTTGGCCATTCCCGCCAAGCAATTGCCGGACCGGAATCACCCGTTCATCGTCCGGAGCCGCCGGCGATCGTGGCGAATGCGGCATGGGCTCACGATCATGCATTTGCAAATAATAACGATTCGTATTCAGATAATCAAGGGGCGGCAATCGAACGAGGATTGCCGGGGCGGGTGATCGGAACGACCGCGTTCGGCCGACGACGAAGCGCCGCGCCGATCTCGATCCGCGTGCGCGGGGGCGATGGCCCCGGTGCGGCTACTCGAAGCGGTCGTCGAATATCAAGTCGGGCGGTGCAACGTCACCGGGGATCGTGAAGACGCCGCGACCGTAGCTGGTCGCCGAGTCGTCGGGGTCGGTCAGCAGCGAGACGAACACCACGTCGCCGTTGTCGTTGATCGCCGGGGCACCGCCGAAGTTGGGGCCGCCGATGGAGTCCGGGCTTTCGAGCCGGGCCGGCCCCGCGTCGGTCGATACGATATCGCCGTGACTGGCCAGCAGTGTGAGGCTCTCGCCATCGGCCATCCAGATGCCACGAGTGCCGCTGCTGTCGAAGGCGCGGAAGACGACGACGCCGGCATTGTTGATCTGCGGCGAGAAGTACTCGATCTCCCCGAGCTGGCCGGTATCCTGGCGGGCATACTCGGTCCAGCCCGATTCGTCGGCCACGACCACGGCGGTGCCGCCCTCGGCCAGGCTGGCGACCACGGCCACCTGGCCTTCGTCGTTGAAGTCGATGCCGTTGTTGAAGTCGCTGAACGGGCTTTCGTCGTCGAGGTTGTCGTCTTCGAGCACGACAGTCGCGTCGCCCGACGCGTCGGAAATCACGACCTGGTTCGTCGACAGGCTCTGATAGGCCACCTTGCCGGCGATCAGGCCCTGATCATTGAGGCTGGGCGTGAACAGCCAGTCGTAGGGACTGTTGCCGTCGGCGCCGCTGTCGGCAAGGTGGATATCGGCTGAACCGTCCGAGAAGCTCACCCAGGCGTTTCCGCCGCCGAACCCGGCGCGATAGGCGACCACGCCGCTGTCGTTGATCTGCACGCTGCCCCAGCTGCTCGAGCCCAGCGGTGCGTTGGTGTAGAACTCGAAATCGCCGCTTGTCGCGTCGTAGAGCATGACGCCGTTCTGCGAAGACTCGGCGCGGCGCCACGCGATGTCGCCGGTGGCGTTGATATCGGCGTCCGAGTAGAGGCTGTCGTCATCAGCCGCCAGAGCGACGATGCCGCCGCTGGCCGTCGATCCCGACCAGATACCGGCGCGGAACGAAGGGGCGACGGCCTGGATATGCAGCGCAACCTCTCCTTCGTCGTTGAGCGTCGGCGTGGAGCTGTTCCAGCTCGAGCCGATCGGGATGTTGTATGCGGAGCTGGGCCCGCTTCGCATGAGCAGCTCGGCATCTTCGAGGCTGCCGCCGACACTGTGTCCCGACAGCGCAAGCACAACCAGCACAATCAGCATGCGTGGAGCGTAAATCATGATGACGCCTCCCGTCGTGTGGTCTGACCAGATACCCAGGCTTATCCTAATGAACTGAGCCTCGGGCGTCGTTGAACTGTGTCACAAAAAGGGCCGGGCGGTCATTGACCGCGAATCCGACCGGGCGCCGGGGTGCCCGAGGCTGGAGAGAGAATCAGCCGGCCGCGGCCGTTTCGTGCTGCGCGTCGGGCGCCTCGATGCCGAGGTTGGCGAGAATGCTGACGGCCGCCTCGCGGCCTTCATACACGGCGGTGACCACAAGATCGGCGCCGCGCACCATGTCGCCGCCGGCGTAGATCTTCTCGTGGGATGTCTGGTAGGCGCCGCGGCCGTTCGCGGCGACCACCAGTCGCCCATCCTCGTGCGTTTCAACGCCGGCGGCGGTCAGCCATTCCGGCGGGTCGGGGCGGAAGCCGAAGGCGATGATGACGGTATCGGCCTCGATTACCTGTTCGCTGCCGGGTACCGGTTCGGGACGGCGCCGACCCGCTGCGTCCGGATCGCCGAGCCGTGTCTCGACGAGTTCGACGCCCTCGGCATTGCCGTCACCGACGATGCCCACCGGCTGGCGGTTGAACAGGAACTGGACCCCCTCGTCCCTGGCGTTCTTCACTTCGCGCCGGCTGCCGGGCATGTTTTCCTCGTCGCGGCGATAGGCGCAGGTGACCTCCGCGGCGCCCTGCCGGATGGCCGTGCGCACGCAATCCATGGCAGTGTCGCCGCCGCCGAGCACGACCACGCGCTGACCCTTGAGGTCGAGGTAGTCGAAGCCATCCATGGGCTCTTCGAGCACGTTGCCGATATTGCCGATCAGGTAGGGCAGCGAGGCGATCACGCCGGGCAGGTCCTGGTTGGCCAGCCGGCCGTCGACGTACTTGTAGGTGCCCATGCCCAGGAAAACGGCGTCATAGTCCTCGAGCAATTTCTCGAGCGGGATGTCCTTGCCCACTTCCACGCCCAGGCGGAAGCGGATGCCCATGCCTTCCATGATCTCGCGGCGCGTCTCGACGACGTGTTTTTCGAGCTTGAAGGGCGGGATGCCGTAGGTCAGCAGGCCGCCGATGCGCGGGTACTTGTCGAACACATGCGCCTCGACGCCGTGGCGCGCCAGGCGGTCGGCACAGCCCAGGCCGGCGGGGCCGGCGCCGACGACGGCGACCTTCCGGCCGGTCGGCTGCACGTCGGAGAGATCCGGGCGCCAGCCCTGCCTGATGGCCTCGTCGGCGATGTATTTCTCGACCGAGCCGATGGTGACCGCGCCGAGGCCGTCGTTGAGCGTGCACGCGCCCTCGCACAGGCGATCCTGCGGGCAGATCCGCCCGCACATTTCCGGCAGGGCGTTGGTCTGGTGGCACAGGTCGGCGGCCTCGAACAGCCGCCCCTGCCGGACCAGCCTGAGCCAGTCGGGGATGTAGTTGTGCACCGGGCACTCCCACTCGCAGTAGGGATTGCCGCAGTTGATGCAGCGCGCCGACTGGTCGGCCGCGCCGTCTTGTTCGTACTGTCCGTAGATCTCGCCCCACTCGCGCACGCGAATCGGGATCGCCACCTCGTCGGGGTTGCGGCGCGGGCTTTCGAGAAAATGAAGGTTGCTTGGCTTGTCCATAAATTCTTAAATGTCCACAGA
>CAZSGS010000149.1:0-2742 GCA_964606365.1 uncultured Wenzhouxiangella sp.
GTTGTGGCGGGCGTAGCGGTCGCCCTCGACGAAGTCGTCGCGGATGGTGGCGATGTCGCGCACCAGTATGCGCGAGCCGTCGGGGTTTCTGCGCACGACGATGTCCTCGAAATCGCGGCCGATATAGGCCTGGCCCACCGTGCGGATCAGCACGTCGCCGCCGGCGGTCTCGATGCGACCGCCGGGGAGGTCGAGCGAGGACTGGCGAATCGCCTGGGCGACTTCGCCCAGCGTCAGATCGTAGGCGCGCAGCGTTTCCTCGCGCACCTCGATGCCGATCTCGTAGGCCCGGGTGCCGACCAGCTCCGCGCGCGAGACTTCGGGCATGGCGATGATCTCGTCCCGAATATCGCGGGCGGCCTCCTTGAGCGTGCGCTCGCCGACGTTGCCGAACACCGACACCCAGATGACCTCCTGGGTCCAGGTGTTGCGCTGGTAGATCGGTCGTTCGGTTTCGGCCGGGAAGGTCGAGATCGAATCGACGCGTGTCTTGATCTTGTCGAGCACCTCGAGCACGTCGTAGTCCTGGTCGACCTCGACCTGGACGCTGCCCGAACCCTCGCGTGCGGTCGAAACGATTTCCTCGATGCCCTCGAGGTCCTGGATGGCTTCCTCGACCTTGATCAGCACACCCTGTTCAACATCGCGCGGCGTGCCGCCGCGATAGGGCACCGTGACCGTGACGTAGTTGGTCTCGATCTGCGGCTGGATCTCCTTGGTGATGGTGAATGCCGTCACCACGCCGCCGACCAGCAGGCACAGCATCAGCAGGTTGGCCGCCACGGAATTGTTGGCGAACCAGGCGATGATGTTGCCGTACCAGTTGCGTTCGAGAATCATTGCTCGATCTCCGTTTGCGTAGCCACGTCCGGATCATCTTCCGGCGGCAGGATGCGCAGCTCGGGGTCGTTCGATGCCGGCTCCCGGATGTTCAGCCTGGTGCCGGGAATGGGTGCGGCGATGGCCGTGGTGATCACGCGCTCGCCGGGCTCGACCGAGTCGGCCAGGTAGACCCGTTGCGCCGTCGATCGCACGACGTCGACGTTGCGGATCTCCAGGCGGTTGTCCTCGTCGGCGAGGAACAGGCGATCGCCGTCGCGCAGGGCTTCGCGCGGCAGTTCGACCAGGCCGGCGGCCGAGCGGCCGTGGATCTCGGCCTGGACGTAGGTGCCCATCGGAAGGGGGACCTGTCGTTCCTCGCCGAGCAGGCCGTAGGGATCCTCGATGCGCGCCACGGCGTAGGTCAGGCGGGTGGATTCCTCGACCACACCCTCGGTACGCACGATCTCGCCGGTCCAGCTACCGCGCTGGCCGCCGACATCGGCGTAGAAGCGAACGCGCGGGGTTGCCGGGTCGTCCCGGCCGGGTCGGGGCAGGTCGACGAACGCCAGATCGCGGTCGGGCAGCGGCAGGCGGACCTCGGCTGCGTCCACGGCGAAAGTCACGCCCAGGTTCGTGCCGGCGCTGACGTACTGGCCGATGTCGACCGATCGCGAGCGCACCATGCCGTCGTATGGCAGGGACAGGCGCGTTCGCTCGAGGTTGCGGCGGGCGCGCGCCAGCGACGCCTCGGCCGCCTGGACGGAGGCGCGGGCTTCCTCGAGCTGCGGAATACGCAGCACAAGGTCGGAGGGCTCGCGCTCATTGTCATGAAGTTTCTGCCAGTCCCGGCGGGCCTGGTCCGAGCGGGATTGTTCGTCGGAAAGCCTGGCACGGGCTGCGGCCAGTTCCGCCTGGGCCTGCTTGACCGCCGTCTCGTAGTCGCTGGGGTCGATCTCTATCAGCACTTCGCCGGCGCGGAAGAATCCGCCGGCGACGAACTGGTCGGAGATGCGCGTCACCTTGCCGCTGATCTCGGGAACCAGCGTGGTCTGCGTGCGCGGCTGGACGGTGCCCTGCGCCTCGACGGTGAAATGATCCCCGGCCGGTTCGACCTCGATCGTGTCGACGGGCATGGCCGTTTGCGCCGGCTCGCGCTCGGGCGGCTCGGGACGATTGCTGGCCAGGTACACGACGACGCCGATCGAGGCGACGATCAGCGCCGGCGGCAGTGCGTATTTCAAGAACTTCTTCATGGTGGTCGCGCGTCCCGAGTCGCGGTTTTGGATCATGTGATTACAGATGCGGCCATCGTGCCACTTGTGCAGCCGTCAACGCACGTGCCAGAAGGCATGGGTCGATGGTCATGCCGACTGGAAAACCGCTGATGCTGACGCCAAGTATGGGGCTTTCGGGTAGACTGTCGCCGGTTCGAGCAAGTTTCATTCATGAGTCATCAAGTTCACATCAAAAAGCCCGAGGAAATCGAGGCGATGCGCGTTGCCGGCCAGCAGGCCGCCAGCGTCCTGGCCCTGCTTCGAGAACACGTTCGTCCCGGCGTCTCCACCGGCGAACTCGACCGCATCGCGCACGAGTACATCGTCGACGAGCTCGGCGCCGTGCCGGCGCCACTGGACTACAAGGGATTCCCGAAGTCGATCTGCACCTCGATCAACCACGTGGTCTGCCACGGCATCCCCGGCGACAAGAAGCTCAAGGACGGCGATATCCTCAATATCGACGTCACCGTGATCAAGGACGGCTGGCACGGCGATACCTCGAAGATGTTTTTCGCCGGGGAACCGTCTGTCAAGGCGCGCCGCGTCTGCGATGTGGCGCACGAGGCGCTTCTCAGAGGGATCGAGACGGTCAGGCCCGGCGCGACCCTGGGCGACATCGGTCATGCCATCCAATCCTACGCCG
>CAZSGS010000149.1:2752-6356 GCA_964606365.1 uncultured Wenzhouxiangella sp.
GCGAGCGCTGCTCGGTGGTGCGCGAGTACTGCGGCCACGGTATCGGCCGGGGCTTTCACGAGGCGCCGCAGGTGCTGCACTACGGCGGTCCGGGACAGGGCATGACGCTCGAGGCGGGCATGACCTTCACCATCGAACCGATGATCAACCTGGGCAAGCGCCACACCAAGCTGCTGCCCGATGGCTGGACGGTCATCACGCGCGACCGCAGCCTGACCGCGCAGTGGGAACACACCCTGGCGGTGACCGACGGCGGCTACGACGTCTTGACGCGGTTGCCCGACGACCCGCTGTGACCGAGCGGCTGAGCGCAGTTCCGGCGACCCGCAACTGCCTCGACCTCGGGGCACTGGCGAAACTCGACGCCGCGCCCGGATCGCTCAGCCGTGCCCTGAACGCCGCGCGTGAAGCGGCCGACGCCGAGCTGCACCGCCAGTTCGTCGCGGCAACCGATATTCGGGATCTCGTCCAGGCCCGGGCCTGGGTCGTCGAACAGCTCATTCTCACCGCATGGGACCGCCTGGCACCCGCCGATGCGGGCCTGGAACTGTGCGCCGTCGGCGGGTTCGGCCGCGGCGAGCTGCACCCGCATTCCGATGTTGACCTGTTGATCCTGCTGCCCGACGACCAGGACGCCGATGGCGCGTCGCTGGAGCACTTCGTCCAGGTGCTCTGGGATGCCGACCTGCATCCGGGGCAGAGCGTGCGCAGCGTGGACGAGTGCGTCAGCGAGGCCCGCGCGGACGTCGGCGTGGCCACCAACCTGATGGAATCGCGCCTGATGGCCGGCAGCGGCCGGCTCTACCGCCAGATGCGTGAACGGACCGATGCCCCCGCGCTGTGGCCGGCCGAGGAGTTCTTCTCGGCCAAGGTCGAAGAGCAGGACAGCCGCCACGAGCATTTCGAGGACACCGTCTACAACCTCGAGCCCAATCTCAAGGAAGGGCCCGGCGGCCTGCGCGACATGCAGATGATCGCCTGGGTCACGCGCCGGCATTTCGGCACCTCCACGCTGCACGGCCTGGTCGAACACGGCTTCCTCAGTGAACGTGAACACGAGGACCTGGTCGCCGGCCGCGATCACTTATGGCGGCTGCGCTGGGCCCTGCACGAAACGGCCGGTCGCGCCGAGGAGCGGCTGCTGTTCGAGTACCAGCGCCGCCTCGCCGAGCAGTTCGGCCACGGTGACTGCAGTGCGAACAACGAGCCCGTCGAGCGCTTCATGCAGGCCTATTACCGCAACGTCATGCAGGTCGAGCGACTGAACGAACGCTTGCTGCAGAGTTTCGACGAGGAACTGCTGGCCGGCCGTCGCCACCTGCCCTCGGCCGATATCGACGAGCACTTCCGGATTCACCACGGTTACCTCGAGCTGAAGGATCCGCACTCGCTGGTGAAGTTCCCGGAGCTGATCATGCGCATGTTCCTGGTGCTGGCCGATCATCCCAACGTGCGCGGCGTGCGTGCGGCCAGCATCCGACTGGTGCGCGAGCACTTGTACCTGATCGACGACGACTTCCGGCGCGATCCGGAGATCCTCGGCTACCTGCTGGCGCTGCTCAAGCGCGATCGCCTGGTCTACAGCCAGCTCGCGAGGATGAACCGCTACGGCGTACTCGCCGCGCTGCTGCCGGAGTTCGCCCAGATCACCGGGCGCATGCAGTTCGACCTTTTCCACGTCTACACGGTGGACCAGCACACCCTGTTCGTGATCCGCAACCTGAGACGCTTCGCCTACGCCAAGCATCCCAAGCGTTTCGCGCACGCGATCGAGATCTTCGAGCGCATCGAGCGCCCCGAAGTGCTCTACCTCGCCGCGCTCTTTCACGACATCGCCAAGGGCCGCGGCGGCGACCATTCCGAACTCGGGGCCGAGGACGCCCGCCGCTTCGTCGATCGGCTCGAGCTGTCCGACGCCGACCGCGACCTGGTCGTGTGGCTGGTGCGGGAGCACCTGCTGATGTCGCGCACCAGCCAGCGCGAGGACATTTCCGACCCGGATGTGGTCAACACGTTCGCCGAGAAGGTCGGCGACCAGCGCCATCTCGATCACCTGTTCGTGCTGACCGTCGCCGATATCGCCGCGACCAGCCCCAAGCTCTGGAACTCCTGGAGGGACAGCCTGCTGTGGGAGCTCTACAAGGGCGCCACCGACGCCCTGGGACGCGGCCTGGAGCACCCGGTCGATCGCCAGGCCAGCCTGGACGAGACGCGCGCGGAGGCGCTCGAGTCGCTGGAAGCGACCGGCCACGATTCCGAATCGATCATGGCGTACTGGCGGCACCTGCCGGACCGGGCCTTCCTCCGCCTGGATGCCGAGCAGATGGTCTGGACGACGCTCGAAGTGCTGACCGCCGCCTCGCTCCCGCTGGTGGCCCTGCGCAGGCTCGAGGACAAGGGAATCAGCGAGATTTTCGTTCATGCCGAAGACTTCGCCGGGCTGTTCGCGGTGGTCGCGCGCGAACTCGACCGCATGCAGCTCAACGTGCTGGCCGCGCGTGTGGTCACGACCGCCGACGGCAAGAGCTGGGACATCTTCCAGGTGATGGACGCACACAGCCAGCCCCTTCACGATTCCGACGCCGAACGGCTCGAGCATTCCCTGGTCGGTCAGTTGGACGCCCGCGAGGTTCGACCGCTGCCGCCGCGACCCGTACCGCGCCGCCTCCAGCCCTTCATGGGCCGTTCGGAGATCAGGCTGTCGACCGGGGAGGGCGTGACCGACCTGGAGATCGCCGCCACCGACCGGCCCGGCCTGCTTTCGGCCATCGCCGAGGCCCTGGTCAGCCGCGGCCTGCGCCTCCACGACGCCCGCGTCGCCACCTTCGGCCAGCGCGTGGAAGACCTGTTCACCATCACCACGGCCGATGGTGGGCCGCTGGACCGTGAAGCCTGTGATGCGCTCGAGGCGGAGTTGCGCCAGCGCCTCGATGTGTCTCGGGGTTAGGATTCACGTTTAAGGGTTACGGTTTGAGGCTTCAGGTTTCAGGTTTCAGGAATGCGTCTGGTTCGATTAGCGCTAGTTGTTGTCGGGGTTCTGATCGGGCTGGTCTATGGGCCCGCGGCCTTCGCTTTGGAGATCGAGTTCATCGCGGATGATGAGGGACACCGGGCGGCAGCCGTCGAATACCGGGAAATATGGCGCGATGACGGGGCGAGGATACTGGAGGCCCTGGATCAGGCTACTGGTGTGACGCTTGGTGAGGAGCGTATCCGCGTTATCGTGCGCGAGGCCATCAGCCGATCCGGTGTTGCTGGGCAGCCGATGTCTCTGCGCGCGAGCTATCCGGAGCCCACCAAGCGCGCCACCCTGGTGCACGAACTGGCGCACCGGTATCTGCTGCAACTTGATTCGGATACGCAATACACAGACATCCACTTTCCCCTGTCGCTTCTCCTCTACGAGGTCTGGACCGAGTTGTGGGGTGAGGGTTTCGCCCGAATCCAGGCCGAAGTTGAGTCCAGGCGCTCGCAGCGCTACCGGCAGGCCTGGGATTGGGCGCTGTCCCTGTCAGACGAGGAGCGCTGGCACACATGGAGTGACTATGCTTCCGGTCGCCCCGCTCGAGCCGTGCCAGCGAAGCCCGCGCCGTGAGAGGGCTGG
>CAZSGS010000150.1:0-6339 GCA_964606365.1 uncultured Wenzhouxiangella sp.
TCATGTCCATACGGCCCGGGAGCGCGTGATCGAGCACCGCGAGGTGTGGCGCTACGACGAAGAGCGCGAGCGGTGGATGCTCCACTCCGGGCTGCCCGACCCGCGCCGCCGGACCTGACGGGGATACGGCTACCGGGTCGAATCGACAACGGAGGGTGCCAGTCATGCGAACCATCGCCATCGTCAACGCCAAGGGCGGCTGCGGCAAGACCACCATCGCCACATCGCTGGCCGCGGCAATGGCCTGGGAGGGTCACGCCGTCGCGCTCGGCGACATGGATCCCCAGCAGTCGGCCTCCGACTGGCTGTCGCAGCGACCGGAAACCTACCCCGAGATCATCCCGGCCGAGCCGCACAAGGGGCAGCTCAGGGCGCCGGCCGAATCAGACACCCTCGTTCTCGACACGCCGGCCGCGGTCGCCGGCCAGGAACTGGGCAACATCGTGCGCCGTTCGCAGACCATCCTGGTCCCCGTCCTGCCCTCCCCGGTCGACATGCGCGCGGCCTGGCGCTTCCTGAACCACCTGCTCGAGCTCAAGCCGGTCAAGAAGGGGCACGTTCGCATCGGGTTGATCGCCAACCGTGTGAAGCCCCACACCATCGTCTTTCGCGAACTGACCGGATTTCTCGACGACTTCCGCGTCCCCGTGGTCGGCAACTTGCGCGACACCATGAATTACGTACGCGCCTTCGAGCGCGGCCTGACCGTCTCCGACCTTCCGCCCTACCTCGCCTGGCAGGACTGGGAACAGTGGGAGCAGGTCATGGGCTGGATCCGGAGCAAGAAGTCGGTGGGGAAGGGGTAGGTTTACGGTTTACGGACTACGGTTTCCGGTTTCCGGACCACCATCCCCGCTCACCCATCAGCTGCCGCGGGCACTGGAACATTGTCGATCAACCTCGCCTGGCCCAGCCATGCGGCGGCGAATACGCGACTCGGCGTGTGGGGCTTCGGCTCGCCCAGGTCTTCGGCCGAGCGCCATTCCAGGTAGTCCGGCCTGAAGCCGGCTGACTGCAGCTGCGCCAGTGCACGCTTCTTCAAGCGCTCGAAGTCCTCGCCGGCGATCAACCCGTCTGCCGTTTCGCGGAGTACGCGACTCAGCGCGGGCGCGATGGCGCGCTGCCGGTCGTCGAGATAACCGTTGCGCGAACTCATGGCCAGGCCGTCTTCCTCGCGCACGATCGGTGCGCCGACAAGCGCGACCGGCAATGAGAAATCGTGCGCCATCTGCCTCAGGATCAGCAGTTGCTGAAAATCCTTTTCGCCGAAGACGGCAACATCCGGCTGGACCTGGCTGAAGAGTCTCAGCACGACCGTCGCCACGCCGTCGAAATGGCCCGGGCGGCTGCGGCCGCAGAGCCGGTCGGAGAGGGATTCGGGCACGCGCAGCATGAAGGGCTGCTCGAGCGGATACATGGTCTCGACCGGCGGCGCCCAGACCAGGTCGCAGCCGACCGACGCCAGGGCCTCCAGGTCGGTTTCGAAGGTGCGCGGATAGGCCTCGTAGTCCTCTTCGGGACCAAACTGCGTGGGGTTGACGAAGATCGACGCCACCGTCGCGTCGCAATGCTTCCGGGCCTCCTCGATCAGGCTGAGATGACCGCGATGAAGGTTGCCCATGGTGGGCACGAAACCGATGCGCTTACCGTCGGCGTGAATACGGCCGGCCGCATCGCGCAGGAGCGCAAGCGCCTCGATGACGCGCGGCATCACTGCCAGGCGTGTTCGTCGCCCGGGAAGCGGCGCTCCTGCACCGCCGCGACATAGGCGGCGATCGCGTCGGGCACACTGCCCGTCCCGGCCAGAAAATCATGAACGAACTTGGGCGCTCGACCCGGCGATAGACCGAGCATGTCGTAGCTGACCAGCACCTGCCCGTCGACCGCGCGGCCGGCGCCGATACCGATGACGGGAATGTCGAGCGACTGTGCCACCGCCTGCGCCAGCGGCGCCGGGACGCACTCGAGAACCAGCATGCCGGCGCCGGCCTCCGCCAGCGCCAGGGCGTCGGCCTTGAGTCGCTGCGCCGGGCCCGTTTCCCGACCCTGAACGCGGTAGCCGCCGAGTTGATGCACGTGCTGCGGCGTCAGGCCGAGATGCGCGCAGACCGGCACACCGTTGGCCACCAGCGCCGCCACGGTCTCGGCGTGGGCGCTGCCGCCCTCGAGCTTGACCATCTGCGCACCGGCGCGCATGACCGCCCCGGCCGCCGCCATGGCGCTCGAACGATCGTGGTAGCTCATGAACGGAAGGTCGGTGATCAGCAGCGCACGCTCCAGCCCGCGCCGAACCGCGCGCGTGTGATAGACCATGTCGTCGACCGTCACCGGCAGGGTGGAGTCGCGCCCCTGGATGACGTTGCCGAGGGAATCGCCGACCAGCACGCAGTCCACGCCGGCGGCGTCGATCAGCCGCGCAAGGCTGGCATCGTAGGCGGTCAGCATGGTGATGGCCCGGCCGTCGGCCTTCATGGCGGCCAGGGCGGGAACGGTCACGACACTAGCGGCGGTCATCGGGGCGTCTCCAGTTCATCCGGCGTGGGTCGATCGGGCGAAGGCCGGAAGCCCGGTTCGGGTCCCGGACGAACCCCGGAACGCTCATTATCGTCGAGCGCGCCAAGCAATGCATCCACCCGGCCTCGCCCCGGCACGACCCGATCCGGCGCCAGCTCGGCCATCGGAACCAGTACGAAAGCGCGCTCGTGCAGGCGTGGATGCGGCACGACCAGGTCCGTCTTCTCGATTCTCCGCTCGCCGTAGAGCAGCAAGTCGAGGTCGATGACGCGCGGCCCCCAGCGCCGACCCCGACGCTCGCGCCCCAGCCCGGACTCGATCCTGAGCAAGGCGCGCAGCAGCGCCGCGGCCGAGAGCGCCGTGCGAAGACGGGCGACGGCGTTGACGAATTCGGGCTGGTCGGGCTCGCCCCACGGGGCGGTGGCGTAGTAGCGCGAAACCGTGACCACACGACAGCGCGCAAGACCGTCGATTCGCGCCAGGGCGGCGTCCAGGGTCCCGGAACGGTCGCCCAGGTTGGATCCCAGCCCGACCCAGGCTTCGGTCAAGACGCCGCCTTGTTCTTGCGTCGTCGTGGCCGGCGGCGTCTTCCACGTCCCTTGCCGGGCGCCGCCCGACTCAGCTCCTGGCGCTCTTCGCCTTCGACTTCCTGGAAGGTCGTCCACCAGTCGGCCAGCTCCTGCAGCTCGGGATTTTCCATCGCGCGCAGCAACAGAAAGTCGTAGGCGGCGCGGAACCGGCGCTCGGTGACCAGGCGCTGGGGACGCTTGCCGCGGCGATTCTCGAAGCGCGGCTGCAAGCACCAGATTTCCTTGGCCATGCTGGAGAAGCGTCGATGGATGGCGACACGCTCGGCCTGAGCCACGATCGCTTCCTCGCCGGCGACTGCCAGCGCTTCCACCGGCGGCACGTCTTCGGCGACGAGCGCCTCGGCACGCTCCTCGACCCGCCGCCACAGGAAGGCCGCGAACAGGAAAGCGGGCGTGACCGGCTTGCCTTCGGCCACGCGCTGGTCGGTATTCTTGAGCGCTTGCTCGACCAGCGCGGGCGGCCGGCTCGCGTCGTCGAAAAGGTCGGGGAACAGCGGCTCCCAGAGATTGAAGTGCACCAGCGCCTGGAAGGTGTTCCATGCACGTCCACCCATGAAAAGCTTGAGAATCTCCTCGAACAGGCGCGCCGGCGGAATATCGTGCAACAGATCGGCCATTTCCGGTATCGGGCCGGCCGTGGCGGGATCGAGTTCCAGGTCGAGCTTGACCTTGAAGCGCACGGCGCGCAGCAGGCGCACCGGGTCTTCGCGGTAGCGGGTGACCGGATCGCCGATGAGCCGCAAGCGGCGCTTGAGCAGGTCCTCGTAACCGTCGACGTAGTCGCGGATGGTCGACGTCTCGGGGTCGTACATCAGGGCATTGATCGTGAAATCGCGGCGCTTCGCGTCTTCTTCCTCGCTGCCCCAGACGTTGTCGCGCACCAGCCGGCCCTGCTCGACCTCCCTGTGTTCGTCGTCTCCACCCTCGCCGGTTCCGCGAAAGGTGGCGACCTCGATGACCTCCCGGCCGAAGCGTACGTGGGCCAATCGGAATCGGCGGCCGATCAGGCGCGCGCTGCGAAAGACCGCCGCGACCTGCTCGGGCGTGGCATCGGTCGCCACGTCGAAGTCCTTGGGGTCGTGACCCAGCACGAGATCACGAATGCTGCCGCCGACAAGATAGGCCAGGTAGCCGGCTTCCTGTAAACGTTCGACCACTTTTCGGGCGTTGGCGCTGACGCGGTCGGGCCGAATGCCGTGGCGTTTTTCGGGAATGATGCTTGCCTTCTCAGACAATGTCAGGGTATCCGTATCGAGTTTTGTCGGTGGCGGCAACTGCCGTCAATGCCGGCAGCGCAACTGCTAAAATACAGTCTATCATCGCTCCACCCGCCGACCCTGCACGTCAGCGGTGGAACGCTTCGCTGGCAATGAATCCGGGATCACCGCAATGACCTTCGTCGTTACCGAAAACTGCATCAAGTGCAAGTACACCGACTGCGTTGAAGTCTGCCCCGTGGACTGCTTCCACGAGGGGCCGAACTTTCTGGTCATCGATCCCGAGGAGTGCATCGACTGCACGCTGTGCGAGCCGGAGTGCCCGGTGCAGGCCATCTACCCCGAGGACGACCTGCCGACCGATCAGCGCCAGTTCCTGGAAATCAACGAGGAGCTCGCGCGCGAGTGGCCGGTGATCTCGGAAATGAAACCCGCGCCGGACGACGCCAAGGAATGGGAAGACGTTCCGGGCAAGATCAAGCACCTGGAGCGCTGAAGCGCCAGCGGCCCGGCCGCCTCGATCAGCCCAGCCTCTCGCGCAGCCGGGCCAGCACGAACTCGGCGCGATCCATTTCGATTACGTTGCCGTCGGCGTCCAGCAACTCCACCCGGGTGACGCCGTCGCTGCGCTCGCCGGCGACCCGAGCCACGTACTCTCCGCTGTAGTCGATGGCATCCGGGCTGCTCCAGAACGTCAGCCGATCGAACAAGCCGGTATCCGGCTGTATCGGCTCGTGGCTGAACCGGAAGCGGTAACTCCGCTCGCCTTCATCGACCCGTTGCACGTTCATGCCGCCGCGATCGAGCGAGAAACCCAGGCGCCGCCAGACGCTGTCGGGCTGATCCTCCACCGCAAGATAAAGGCCGGAGGAACCGAAGCGGATCTGGGAACGCGAGCGTTCGGCAACCGAACTCGGCTGCACTTCCGGCGGTTGCTCCTGGTCGCCCTGCGCGGCCAGCTCCGGCAGCGAATGGCCGGGCACATCGTAAGTGTCGCGGGTATCCGGCTGGTCCAGACCGGGCGGCGCCTCGATCGGCGAGATTTCCTCGCTGGACACGTAAATCGGATCGCGCTCACGGTTGAAACAGCCGCCGAGCAGCAGCGAGGCGGCCAACACAAGGACAAAAATGGTTCGGGTTCGAGTCATACCCCTTGGATCCGGTCAGAAGTGGGAAACGGTACCCGCCGCCTCCGAGCAAAACGCGCCACGACGGAGCGGCAATGCATGGTGCAGCGATAACGTGAAAAAACAGCCCCGCAGTTTAGGCAACATGTCGGCTGGCGTCCAGCGAAGTCGGGCCGGGCGAATGGCGATCAATATCGATTCTCTCTGTATTCAAGTTCGATTCGGTGCGGGTCGCGCGATCTGGCGCGCCCTTCACGGCAGATGAGCCGGAGCAACGAGTCGACCAGGCGACAAGGCGACGGGCTCTCTTGCGGACCCCGTGGGCCACAAGTATCCTGATTTGCGTCCGATTGTAACCCATCGGCGTCCGAGTTCGGGACGACGATGACCCACAAATTACTGATTAAACGAATATTTTACTTTTCATGAGCCCATCGAACATCACTCTGACCTCACCCCCGCTCGAAGCGACCGGCGGCGATACCCTCCAGCTCGACGAATTCGTCGGAAAACCGCTCGTGGTCTACTTCTATCCGCGCGACAACACGCCCGGCTGCACCAGGGAAGGCGAGGCCTTCCGCGATCACTTCGAGGCGTTCAGCCAGCTCGGCTGCCGCATCCTCGGCGTCTCGCGCGACTCCCTCAAGAGCCACGAGAAGTTCAGCGAAAAGCACGGGTTCCCGTTCCCGCTGGTTGCCGACCCGGACGAAACCCTGTGCCGGCACTTCGACGTCATCAAGGAAAAGAACATGTACGGGAAGAAGGTCATGGGCATCGAGCGCAGCACCTTCCTGTTCGACGCCAACGCGCCGGGCGAGCTGGAGCGGGCCGAGGCGTTCGGCGCCGACATCCTGAAGCTGTGCGTGGAGGTGGGCGGCTGCCTCACCGGCG
>CAZSGS010000151.1:0-6335 GCA_964606365.1 uncultured Wenzhouxiangella sp.
GATGTGTGTCCAATGGTGATCAAGGTTAAACGACTGGCTCAGGGTTTATCTCTAGATGAGATCCTGCGCTGGTGGTGTTCCATGACCTCTTGAGCCAGCCTGGATCCGCCTTTTTCAGCCAACCTCTCCAGTTTGATCAGCGCTTTGTGGACCTGCCTGGGTTCGCCGCTTTCTAACATCCTCCGGTAGCGATCCAGGTAGCCCTGCTGCTCCAGGACTGTTCGGGCAGCATCCCGGGCAAACGGATCGTCGCTGAGGAGCAGATCGAGCAAGGCTTCCTCACCCTGCCTCCCCATTTTCCCCAATGCACGGACAGCATTGCTGCGCACGACCCAATCCTGATCTGTAGCTGCGGTTTGAAGATAGGGAATCGCTTCTTCCAGGCGTAAAAAACTCAAACTCCTGCAGACGGCTGCCCGGACTTCCCAGGAAGGGTGGTCGATGTACTCAACAATCGCCGGCAGCAGCGCTTCAGCATGCTGCCGTGATAGATCTCCCAGTAGGGAAATCTTTTGTGCGTCGTCGGCTTTTTCCATCCTTTGCTTGAATAGCCTGCGGATATTCTCAGGTGGGAGCTCAAAATCGTAGCGGTCCAACCAGTGTCCCTTGTCAGAAGCTGCAGATAGGGCAGGGTCAAAGTTTTTGGATGGGCACAGAAGCCGCAAATAGGGCAGGGGTCAAAGTCAGCGGATGGGCACAGAAGCCGCAAATAGGGCAGGGGTCAATTTCAGCGGATGGGCACAAAATCACCAAAAAAAGCAGGGGTCAAGGGCAATTTTTGAGGGGTTTGTGCCCACGAGGGCAGGGGTCAATTTCGCGATCTCAAATTTCGGGATTTGGGCACAGAATGGGCACAAGATGGGCACAGAGCCAAAATTGGTCGAAAATTTACCAAAAAATCGGGTGCATTTTCGCCTTGCAGGATCGGCAAAAATGGTAATATTTAGAGGGTGTTACGAAGGTGCGAGATGGTGGTGGGCGATGCTGGGTTCGAACCAGCGACCCCTGCCGTGTGAAGGCAGTGCTCTCCCGCTGAGCTAATCGCCCGAAGCCCGCGTATTTTAGGACCGATTGGCGCCGAGAGCAACCGGCACCGGTGCTCGCTTCCGGGTATGTGTGACCGGAATGGCGAAGGGATTGCGTTTAGAGTACGGTGGTGTCGATGAACTCTGTGGAGGAGGCAAGAATGTCCAAGCGAACTTTACTTTTTCTGGTCATCGTGGCTTTCTGGCTGGCCGGCTGCGCGACGACGGCGCCGGTGCTCGATAGCCCCCGGGCGGTCGACGTGCCCGCCGACGCGAGCATGGAGGAGGTCGAGGACGCGATTATCGATGCCATGCGTAAACGTGGCTGGGCCGTGCACGAGCGCAATCGCGGCGAGATCATCGCCGACCTCAACGTCCGCAGTCATTTCGCCCGGGTCGGCATTACCTACAATACCGGCGCGATCGCGATCGAATACATGGATTCGGAGAACCTCGAATACGAGGAGGTCGACGGCGAGCAGCGCATTCACGGCAACTTCAATAGCTGGCTGACCAACCTCTCCAACGACATCCAGCGCAATCTCAGCTACATCGAGTAGCAGTGAACGATTCCCGTCACACCGCCGACGGCGCCATTCGGATGCGGGTGGCGCAGACCAGCCTCGACGAAACCGGCGGGGCGCTGCGCCGGGGGCCGGCGCGGGGGCTTCGCCAGGCCCAGCGCGTGGTCGAGTCCGAAACCCGACGCCTGCCGGCCGCCGACCGGGGCCCCGTTGCTTGCGAGGCCGGCTGCGACTTCTGTTGTCACCTGCGCGTGATGGCGACCGCGCCCGAAGTGTTCGCGCTGCTCGACTACCTGAGAAAGAACCTCGATGACGAGGCCTTCGCGGCTTTCGAACGGCGCCTGGAGACGACCGATCGGCAGCTGCGGGAATTGCCCGCCGACCAGATCCTGCGCACCAACATTCCCTGCCCGGCGCTGGTCGACGGGGTGTGCAGCGGTTACGCGGCCCGCCCGTTGAACTGCCGCAGCTACCACTCCATCTCGCGAGAGGCCTGCGAGGATTCCTTCAACCATCCCGAGGACCTCGACCGGGGGCATCCCCAGATCCGGCCCCTGGCGGACCTCCACCGGGGCGCCCAGGCCGGCTACATCGCCGCGCTGGAGCGGGCCGGTTACGATGCGCGCCAGTACGAGCTGGCCACCGCGCTGGCCGAGGCGCTGACCGATCCGGAAGCCCGCAGGCGGCTCGAGGCGGGCGAACGGGTCTTCGGCGATCCGCTGGAGATTCCGGGGCAGTGATGGCGCGACCGGGCGGTCGCTTCACTGCGCTCGGCGAATGCTTGCCCGGCGTTTCCGCGGCCTGATGAGCAGGGACGGCTTCCACAGCAGCACCGCCCAGGCGATGAGGATGGCGACGGTCAGCGCGATCCAGCCGAAGATGACCAGGGACACGCCGGTGGGCAGGTCCGGCAGGCGGCGCACGCCGTCGACCACGGGCCCGTAGTAGCGGGCGGCCTCGCCGAGCCCGAAAACGGCGCTGGCCGCCAGGACGAGGAAGGTCGTGACGATGGCGGCGATCGTGCCGGGCCAGCGGTGGCGACCCCGTCCGGCGCCGGCCAGCCGGTGCGCGTGCAGCCAGGTGCCGGTGAGGATCAGGCCCGAAAGCGCCAGCCCGAAGACGAACCAGATGCTCTTGCTGATGAGGCCGGCGAAGTCGCCGAAATGCAGGGGGTCGGCCATGTTCGACCAGATCCAGTACGCCGGCAGTTCGCCCGCGCTGTTTTGCCACAGGACCTCGCCGGTTCGCGTGTCGACCTGGACCTGGTTGGCGCGCGGGCGAACCAGCGGGAAGCTGTCCTGGCCGCCAAGGTAGAGCGCGTGCTCGGGCCCGTACCAGCCGAAGCCCATCTCCCTGATCTCCAGTTCGGGCCAGGTCTGTCTGGCCGCGCCGACCAGCTCGTCGAGCGGCCGTCGCGGCGCGTCGCCGGGCGCGTCGCCACCCTCGACCTCGACGACGGAGTACTCGCCGGTGCCGACATAGTTGGCCTTGCTGTCGACGAAGTCGAGGCGTGCTGCTTCGAACAGGTACCACAGGCCGGTGATGATGATCACGACGGCGAACCACAGGCTCCACAGCCCGGCGGTCTTGTGCAGCTCACTCCAGAGCGCGCGCCCGCGAGTGGCCTTGAAGCGGAAGAAGCGCGTCCACCAGCGCTTGTAGAAGAACAGGGCGGCGACCACCGACACCAGCATGGTCACGGCGAACAGCGTCACCAGGTAGAGGCCGATGCCGGGCAGGAACAGGAAGCGGTGAAAATTGCGGAAGAAGCGTTTGATGTCATAGAGATGCGCCGTCGACCCCGTTACCTCGCCGGTGTAGGGGTCGACGCGTACCAGCCAGGCGTTGCCGTCTTCGTCGCTCATGGCGACCGTGGCTGCCGCGCGGGCGTTGAGCGGCGCCTGAAGACTGCCGACCTCGGCTTCGGGATGGGCCGCCCGGGCGGCGGCCTCGATGGTGCCCCAGGAGACGGTTTCATCGCCGGGGGACACGCGCGCCGCTGGTGTGACCAGCCAGTCGAGTTCCGGCGCGAACACCGCGAAGGTGCCGCTGAAGCAGATCACGAACAGCAGCAGGCCGGTAATGATGCCGGTGAAGCTGTGCGTGCGGAACCAGGCGCGCGTGCCGATGCCCATGGAGTCTTCCGCGGCTTCAGAAGCGGTAGCGGGCGTTCAGGCGGAACGTTCGCGGGTCGCCCGGAAACACGCGGCCGAAGTTGTAGCCGCCGGTCCAGTGCTCGCGGTCGGTGAGATTGCGACCGAGCAGGGCGAGCTGCAGGTCGCCGGCGGTGTAGTAGACCCCGGCGCTGACCAGGGTGTAGTCCGGCAGCTCGAGCGCTTCGACGAAGGTCTGGCGATCGGACACGTGCGTGACGCCGGCGCCGAAGCCGAAGCCGTTGCCCAGGTCGTAGCGCCCCCACAGCGTGCCGGTGTGGCGCGGAGCATTTTCCTTCTGCGCGCCGACCAGCGCCGGGTCGGTGTCTTCGGTCACCTCGGCGTCGTTGTAGGCGTAGTTGGCGATCAGGGTGAGGCGATCCGTGATCTGGCCGTTGACCTCGAACTCGAAGCCGCGCGAGCGCTCCTGGCCGCGCTGGCGGTAAAGGTCGGGATTGTCCTCGTCGTTGGCGAAGACGACGATGTCGTTCTTGGTGATCTCGTAGATCGAGGTGGTGAACAGCAACCGGTCGTCGAAGGCGCGCTGCTTGTAGCCGATCTCGAACAGTTTGCTGTCGGACGGATCGAAGGGGCCGCCGTTGAGTTCGGTGTAACCGGCCTGGGGCTCGAAGCCGGTCAGCCAGGAGGCGTAGACGCTGCGGTCGGCAGCGAGCTTGTAGGTCACGCTCAGGCGGGGCGAGACCTGCGTGTTGGTGTCGACCGGGGTGCGCTGGCCGGCCGAGCGGGTGAACGACTCGAACTCGTCGTAGCGCAGGCCCGCCAGGACGATCCAGTCGCCGAACTCGACCTGGTCGTGCAGGTAGTAGCCGGTGGTCTCCAGCTCGGTTTCCCAGGGCGACCAGGTGGCCTCCTGGATATCGTAGCTGGCGATGTCGCGCCGGAAGTACTCGGGATCGAGCACGTCGAAGCTGCCGATGTCGCCGGCGCTGAAGTTGATCTGGCGATCGTCGCGGGCGGTGTGGTCGACGCCGACGACGAGCCGGTGCAGCGTGCGGCCGATTTCGAAATCACCGCTCACGTACGCGGTCGTGGCGTTGACCTCGGCGTCGGTGTCGCGGTCGTTGTAGCCCAGCTCGACCTCGGTGTCGCTCAGGTAACGGTTCGTGGTCCTGTGCTCGATGAGTTTTTCGTCGTAGTCGTAGTACATGTGGCTGACCGTCAGCGCCCAGCGCGCGCCGAGGTCCTGGTCGAGCGTGAGGTTGACCGAGGTGTCGGTCGTGTCGATGCCGTCGCCGGGTTGCGTGATGCTGACTTCCGGGGGCACGCGGCCCAGGGTGTCGCCGCCGCGCACGTTGGGTTGGCCGCGATCGAGCACGGTCGAGGCGTCGGTGTGGACGACGTCCAGGTTCACGCGGGTGCCCGAGCCGGGCACCCACGAGAAGGACGGCGCGACGGTGAAGGTCTCGTTGAAGACCTGGTTGCGGAAGGAGTCGGCGTCCTCGGCGCTGGCGGTGAGGCGATAGAGCCATTCGCCGCCTTCATCGAGCGGTCCGGTCAGGTCCAGGGCGCCGGTCAGGGCGTCGAAGCTGCCGACCGAGGCGCTGACCTCGCGGCGGGCGGTGGGCAGCGGCTTCTTCGTCACCAGGTTGATCACGCCGCCCGGGCTGGCGTCGCCGAAGGTGGCCGCCGCCGGTCCCTTGATGATCTCGATGCGCTCGAGGTGGGCGACCGAGGTCTGCGACCAGAAGTTGTTGTAAGTGCGCATGCCGTTGACGCGGCGATCGTCGGAGCTTCGGAAGCCGCGGATGGTCAGGTCGTCGTAGACCGAGAACTCGTTCACGCCGGCGGCGAAGGGCGCGGCGTCGTTGAGGCGCATCAGCCCCTGTTCCTCGATGGTTTCGCTGGTGATCGAGCTGACCGACTGACCGAGATCGAGAATGTCCACCTCGGTCTTGGTGGCTGCGAAGGTCGAACCGGAATAGCGCTGGTCGCCGGCGTTTCCGATGATTTCGATGCGCTGCAGTTCGACGTCGTCGCGCTGTTCGGACGATGCACCTGCTTCGTCCCGGTCGGTGTTGGGCCCGGCATCCTCGGCGTGTACGGAAACGGCAAGACCCAGGGCGAGGGCGATGGTCAGCCAGCGAAGGCGTCGGCGGGTGGTTCGGTCAATCATGAAAGTGCTCCGGATGAGTCGTTGTTCGGGGAATTGGTGGTGATATGGAAGCAGTCAGCCGACGAAGGCGCGCTCGAACACGTAGTCGCCCACGTCGCCGATGGCGCGCGCGTGCCGGAAGCCGCGGGCATCGAGCAGGGTGCGGAAGTCGTCGAGCATGGCCGTGCTGCCGCAGAGCATGACCCGGTCGTTGGCCGGGTCGAGCGGCGGCACGCCCAGGTCGGCCTGCATGCGGCCGCTTTCGAGCAGCGTGGTCAGTCGTCCGCGGTGTTCGAACGGCTCGCGCGTCACTGCCGGGTAGTAGCGCAGTTGTTGCCGGATCGTCGGGCCGAGCAGTTCGTGTTGCGGCAAGTCGCGCGTGAAGTACTCCCGGTAGGCCAGGTCGACGGTGCGGCGAACCCCGTGCGCGAGAATGACCTGGTCGAAGCGCTCGTAGGTCTCGGGATCCTTGATGATCGACAGGGTCCATAATGGGTGCTAACAAGGTCTTGGTTTTCAG
>CAZSGS010000152.1:0-6334 GCA_964606365.1 uncultured Wenzhouxiangella sp.
CACCTGTTCAAACCGTTTATCCATGGAGTGCTGAATTGATTCAAAGCGCGAACCCGGCTGGCAGGCGGTGACCTGGCAGGCCACCCGGGCCGCCGAATCCGGCGAGGAATGAACCTTCAGGGCAGCAGGGCGAGTTTGCCGACCGATTGGCCGGTCTCGATGCGGCGTTGTGCCGCGGCGGCTTCGCTCAGCGGATAGGACTCGACCGGCAGGGGCAGCAGACGGCCGTCGCAGAACCGTTCGAGCAGCCAGTGCATGCCTTCTCGCATCGATGGAGCGTGCGACTGCAGGAAACTGAGGTTCGCGGCCAGCACGCTGCGGTTGCGCCGGGTCATGTCCATGGGGCTGAAGCGCGGTGTGCGAAGCCAGTCGATGGCGAGCCCGAGCCAGTTCGGGCGGCCGGTTCTCGGCAGCATGGAAGCAAAGCCGTAGACCAGCAGTCGCCCCGTCGGCGCGAGGTGGCCGTAGCTTTGCGCCAGCGTGGCCACGCCGTTGGCGTCGAAGATGGCGTCGAAGCCCTGCGGGGCGATTGCCTCGGCCCGTTGCCACAGCTTCTCGGTCGACTTGTCGATGACGGCCTCGGCACCCATGCCGAGGGCGTGGTCGACCTTGTGCGTCTTGCCGACCACGCCGATGGCCCGCGCGCCAGCCAGCCGGGCCAATTGCAGCAGGGCCGAGCCCACCCCGCCGGCGGCCGAGTGCACCAGCCAGGTCTCGCCGGGCCGCGGGTGAAGCTGGCGGTGCACCATCCACCAGGCCGTCAGGAATACCGTCGGCAGCGTGGCGGCCTGTTCGAAGCTCAGCCCCTCGGGCTTGGCGAAAACGCCTTCGACGGGTGCGCGCATGTGGCTGGCGTAGCCGTTGAACAGGCTCAGGCCGATCACCTCGTCCCCGGCCTGCCACTCGTCCACGTCTTCGCCGACCGCCGCGACCGTCCCGGCCACCTCGAAGCCGGGCGTGATCGGGTAGCCGTGGAGCTGCTTCGCCGAGGCATACAGGCCCATCCGGATGATGCTGTCGGCATAGTTGACGCCGCAGGCCCGGCAGGCGATGACAATCTCGCGCGGGCCCGGCCGGGGCAAGGCTTCCTCGATCAGTTCGAGTGCATCGAAGCCGCCCGGGCGCTGGATCACGATCCGGCGCATGCGGCCGGTAGCGTTCATTCCTCCTCGTCCCAACCGTAGTCGAAGGTGATCTCCTCATCGGCATCGATTGCCCGCAGGGCGTAGAGTTCGTCGCCCCACCAGTCGGCATTGGGCTCGGAGGCGTGGTTGAGGAAGCGCATCTCGTTGTTGCCGTCGATGCCCTCCCAGCAATCCGTCTCCTCGTTCCACAGCCACAGGACGTGCATGCCGTCTTCGTCGCTGTCGTCGCCCTCGTAGGTGCCGATGTACTCATCGGCCTCGATGCGTCGCCGGGCAAAGAGGCCGCGGCCGTGAATCGGCGAGTCGGCCACGTAGGCCAGCGGGTTGTCGTCGTAGTCGCTCTTCTTCATTTCTCGTTCGGCCGCAAGCGGCCGGTCTCCGGGTCGATGTGAAGCTGCTGGCTGGCGTCGAGCCGCGGCAGGCCACGGGCGGCAAGGTCGCCCATCACGCGCTCGGCCGATTCCGCCCGCAAGGGATAGATATGCATCATGCGGCCATCCTCGACGACGGTCCAGGCGACCAGGCCGGTGTCGGGATGGTGGTGAACGGTCACACCGTCGGCGTGATCGGTGGCCCCGACGGATTCGATCATGCTGCTGTTGCCGGGGTCGAACACGACCGGGTCCCGCGGCAGGGCCTGCCACTCGATACCGTGGCTGTCGAGCATGGCCGTGAGCGTTCGGAATGCCCGCTGCCACAGGGCGTATTCGTCACCGTCGCCCTCGAACTGGTCGAGGCTGACAAAGGGAATCTCCACGCCCGCGCCGGCTTTCCAGTAAGCGCGCAGCCCGCCGGGCAGCGCCTCGTGCGCGTGCTCGCGTGAGCCCTCGAGAAGCCCCTGCTCGACCACCGGCCAGAAGCCGCCCAGCCCGGCGCCGTCGAGTTGAACGTGCTGCAGGGCGATGAGGTCGGCGAGGGTCAGCAGCTGGCCGTGAACGGTCTCGAGGCCGATGGACTCACTGAGCAGGGCGCGCGCGGGAGGGTCGATGCTGCCGCGTTCGAACAGATCGTCTTCAAGCGCCTGGCCGAGCACTTCGGCCTCGTCGGCAAGACAGACCAGCGTAATCGGCAGCGCCAGGAAAAGGCCTTGCGGGGCTTGTTCAGGCGGCTGCAGCGCATCGTGCGGCATTCGGCCGCGGTGGGAACCGATGGCCAGGATGCGCGGTTCGAAACCGCGCTCGCGTATGGTTGAACCGGCCAGCTCTTCCAGGGCGTCCCAGGCAGGAAAGCCGGGTCGCATCAGCTCGAAAGGCTCGAGCAGTGCAGCGCCCAGCACCAGCATGGTGCGGTCGACCGCGGCAACCGTGCGACGCAGGTCCTCGCCAAGGTGACCGGCCAGGCGCTCGGCCAGGTGTCGATCGAGTGTCCGTTCGGGGTTCTCGCCCGGCCGGATTTCCAGCCCGGCCAGCAGCCGGATATGATGCAGGCTTTCATTCATGGTAGTCACTGTTCGAACGATGACCGAAGCAATCTCATGGCGCGTGGAGCGCTTCGACGAGCTGACGCTCGATCGACTTTACGCCATCCTGGCCGCCCGGGTGGCCGTTTTCGTGGTCGAGCAGGACTGTCCCTACCAGGACCTGGACGGGCTCGACCGTCGCGGCCTGCACCTCGCCGCGTGGTCGGGCGACAGCGTGCTGGCCTATGCGCGGGTGCTACCGCCGGGCGAGCGATTCTGTGAACCTTCCATCGGCCGCGTCCTGACGGCGCAGGCGGCGCGCGGTACCGGTCTGGGACGAGAACTGATGCGTCGCGGCATCGGTGTCGCTCGTGACCACTTCCCGGGCCGGGGAATACGCATTTCCGCCCAGCGCTATCTCGAGCGTTTCTACGCCGGACTCGGCTTCGCGACCGTCAGCGAGCCTTACCTCGAGGACGGCATCCCGCATGTGGAAATGATCCGGGCGGCGGGTTCAGAACAGTGAGAACGGCGACTTGCCGGAGCCGCCGCTACCGCCACCACCGCGACGCCGGCGCCGGCGCATGCGCGACAGGAGTGCCTGCTCGCGGGACTTGAGGTAATCGCTGCGGTTGAGCGCTTCGGGCTTCATGCCGCGCCGCTTGGCTTCGGACTCGCGGAACTGCACGAAATCCTGGTAAGCCTCGATTTCGGGCTTGAGCTCGCGCGTCATCAGTTCGATCATGATGGCGTCGTCGAGAAAGCCCAGGCCCGGAATGTGGTCCGGAATCAGGTCCTCCGGATCGTTGAAGTAGGCCAGGGCGGCCAGTACGCGCTGGCGGCCGACTTCCTGCATGCCCCAGCCTTCGTCTTCGAGCATGTCGATGAGCAGGCATAGCATGTCGAGACGACTTCTCACGAACTCGCTGCTCTTGCCGCGTTCGGCGGCTTGTTCGATCAGTTTGCGCGCGCCCTTGATGATCTCTTCGGGTTTTTGCTGGCGCGTATTTTCCATGGCCTTGCGGGCCATGTCGCGGAAGCGTTTCAGATCCTTTTCGGAAAAGTCGAGTGTGATTCTGAGGCTCATTGGTCGGTTCCCTGGCGATTCTTCAAGAGCGGGCAATTGAGGCTCATAGCCTAGAGCGCGGGCCGCACAGCGTCAATGGCCCGGAAGTCACCCATCTGCCTCGAATCCGGCGCCCGGCTGCCCGGGGGCATGGCCGACTCAGGCGGCGGCGACGAACAGCGCGACGCAGCAGGCGAATCCGCCCAGCCACATCAGTGAGCGGGCCAGGTGGATGTCGGCCAGGTAGCAGGTCGCGTAGGCGATACGAAAGGCGATGAAGGCGATGGCCAGCGCGTCCGCGACGGGCTGGGCGGCGCCGGCGAAATGGGCCACGAGTACCGCGGCCGCAAACAGGGGAAAGGCTTCGTGGGCGTTCTGTTGCGCCCACCAGGCGCGTTTCCTGTAGCCGGTCACCGACCCGTACCACTCTCGCGGTCGCCGATTGTTGAATGATTTGTCGCCCGCCTTGGCTATTCCCGCCAGGACGATCGGCATCACGCCGGCGATCAGAACACACCAGAATGCAATGGTCATCGTCAGTTGTACTCCCTCGATCCTGGCTGAAGTCTACACCAGCGCGGGCAATGTGCCGACTTGCCGAACGACATGCCGGCCTATACTCTTGGGCTTTACCCAAGGGGATACGAGGCGGGGACCCGCTCGAGATGATTTCCAGCACAATCCATCCTGAGGGAAGCCGGGCGTGCGCGTCGGCCTGAGCGTGCTCGCCGCACTGGGTGTACTGCTCGGCGGCCAACTGTTGCTGGCCCGGGTCATTCAGGGCGAACAGCAACGCGATGCCGATTTGCAGCGTTTCGTGGCGCTGCAGGAACTGGCCGCCTATCGCGGCCGCGTCGAAGGTCATATCAGTGCCAATCTCATCAGCCTGCGCACCCTGCGGGCCGAGATCGCGATTTCACCCGAACTGGACCCGGATCGCTTCGAGCGGCTGGTCTCGGAACTGCTGACCGTCGACCTGCATACCCGCCATATCGCTGCGGCACCGGACCTGGTCATCCGGCACATCTACCCGCTCGAGGGCAACGAGGCGGCGCTCGGTTTCGACTATCGCGAAAGCCCGGAGCAGATGTCGTCCATCCAGGCCGCCATCGACGCCGGCGACATCGTCATCGATGGGCCCGTCAATCTCGTCCAGGGCGGTCAAGCGCTGGTCGGCCGTCTGCCCGTATACGAGAGAGACGGCGGCGGGATGTGGGGCGTCGTTTCGGTCGTCATCGATCACGAGCGTCTGTTCAGGGATTCGGGTCTGATGGATCGGCAGCGCTGGAATGTCGGTGTACGTGGTCGCAACGGATCCGGTGGCGCCGGGGAGGTCATCCTGGGCGAGTCGGACTGGTGGGGCCAGGAACCGGTAACCGTACCCATCGACCTGCCGGTTGGCAGCTGGGAGATCGCGGCGGTGCCGGCGCGCGGTAGTTGGGAACGGCCGCTGCTTGCCTACTCCTGGGAGTGGCTTGTCGGAACAGTCATCAGTCTGGCGCTGGCCTTGCTGATCTTCGGGCTGCTGATCAGTCGCCGGCGCTTGCAGGGTGCGCTGTCGACGATCAGCCACCAGGCGCGCTTCGACAGTCTCACCGATCTGCCCAACCGGGAATACTTCGTGTATCAGCTGGGTGAGGCCATTCACAGGGCCCGTCGCGAGCGGCACCGTTTCGGCTTGTTGTTCATCGACCTCGATCATTTCAAGGAGATCAACGACTCTCTCGGCCACGAGGCCGGCGACGAGCTGCTGCGGGCGGTTGCCGCGCGCATCGGCGGCGTCTTGCGCGGCCAGGACATCGTCGGCCGGTTCGGCGGAGACGAGTTCGTGGTGCTGCTGCACGAGTTGGCCGATCCGGTCGACGCGGAACTGGTCGCGAACAAGCTTCTCCAGGTGCTGCATCCGGTACTGTCGATCAAGGGCCACGATGTGACCGTCGATGGCTCTGTCGGTATCGCCGTGTATCCGGAGGACGGGCGTTCGGCCGGCGATCTGCTCAAGCACGCCGACCTGGCCATGTACGCGGCGAAGTCCGCGGGACGCGGCACGACTCATTTCTTCAACGAGTCCCTGCGTCGGCAGGCCGAGTCTCACTTGAATCTGCACAACGAGATCAAGCGCGGCCTGGCGGAGCACCAGTTTCTCGTCTATTACCAGCCGATCGTCGACGCGCAGGGTCGGCGGCTCGTCGGCGCCGAAGCATTGCTGCGCTGGCAACATCCCCGGCGCGGCCTGCTGGGGCCGGCGGAGTTCATTCCATTGGCGGAGCGAACCGGCATGATTCGCGAGCTGGGCGACTTCGTACTGCGCCGGGTGTGCCGCGACTACGATGCCATGCTGAGCGCCGGGCTGGCTATCGGCCTGGCGGTCAATCGCTCGTCGCGCGAGTTCAATGACCGGCGCACGGTCATGCGCTGGCTCGAGATCGTCGATGCGAGCCGGATGCCGCGCGATCGCCTCACCTTCGAGATCACCGAATCCGTGCTCATGCCCGACAAGGATCGCCAGCATCGCTTGTTGCGCCGGCTCAACGCCGAAGGCATCCACCTGGCAATCGACGACTTCGGGCAGGGCTATTCCTCGGTGACCTATCTCAGGAAGTTTCCCGTCGGGCAGATCAAGATCGACCGCGTGTTCGTCCAGGACATGACCGAAAGCCCGGAAAAGCACGCGCTTGTGGAAGCCCTGGTCAAGATGATGTTAGGAGTGATGATAGTTGAAAT
>CAZSGS010000153.1:0-5880 GCA_964606365.1 uncultured Wenzhouxiangella sp.
AGGGCCTTGTCGGCCAGCACGTTGACCAGGCGGGGGACGCCGCCGCTGGCTCGGGCAATACGCCCGACGGCCCGGCTGGTGAACAGATCGGTGTGGCCGCCGGCACGCGCGAGCCGATGCGCGATGTAGGCGGCCACGCCGCGGCGGTCGAGCGGTTCGAGTCGGCACGAATAGGTGACGCGCTGGCGAAGCTGCCTGAACTGCGGCATGGCCAGGCGGCGGTCGAGTTCGGGCTGGCCGAAGAGCACGACCTGCAAGAGCTTGCGCTGCTCGGTTTCGAGGTTGGTGAGCAGTCGAACGGTCTCGAGCGTGTTCGCTGGAAGCGCCTGGGCTTCGTCGATGATCAGCACCGGCTGCAGGCCGGCGGCCACCATCGCCGCCAGTTCGGTCTGCAGACGTTCGTGAACCTGTTGCTGGGTCGGCCGGCCGGGCAGCTCGATGCCCAGGTCGCGCGCCAGCGCCAGTCGCAGCGTGCCGGGCGACAGGTGCGGGTCGGGCATCCAGGCGGTCACGAACGGTGTTCCGAGCGCTTCGAGCAGGGCCCGGCACACGAGGGTCTTGCCCAGGCCCACTTCACCGACGACCTTGATGAAGCCCTCGCCCTGGTCGAGCGCCACGCGCAGGGTCGTGAGCGCTTCGGCTTGGGACGGCTCGGCATAGCGGAACGCCAGGTGCGGCGTCAGCCGAAACGGTTTCTGCTCCAGTCCGAAATGGTCAAGGTACATCATCGGCCCGTCAGCGCGGCCAGAGCTCGCTGTCCATCTCGCCGAGCCGGTCGCGGGCGGCTTCGGCCTCGCGCGACCAGGCGCCGGGCGAGTCGATCACGATCGGCCGCAGCAGGATGACCAGCTCGGTCTTGACCGTCTCTTCCTGCCGGCTGCCGAAGGCCTGGCCGAGCAGCGGGATGCGGCTCAGGCCGGGTGTGCCGAAACGCTTCTGCTCGGAGGACTCGCGCATCAGGCCGCCGATGACGACCACCTGGCCGTTGCGGGCGCGAATGATGCTGTCGGACTGGCGTACGCTGGAGAAGGCCAGCGGCAGGGATTCCTCCTCGCCGCCGACGGTGAAGTTCTTGGTCTGGTCCTCGACCTCGGAAACCGTCGGGTGGACGTGCAGGATGATGTCGCCGTCGCGGTTGATCTGCGGGGTGACGTCGAGCGCGATGCCGGAGAAGAACGGTGTGAGTTCGACCGAGCTGGCCGCTGTCGTGCTCGCCCCGCCGGTGGCCGTCCGCCCGGTTACCCCGGTGACGAAGAATTCGTCGGTGCCGACCTTGATGACGGCCTTCTGGTTGTTGATGGTGGCCACGCGCGGGCTGGAGAGCACGCGGGTGATGCCCTGGGTCTCGAGCAGCTCGATGAAGGCGTTGAAGTTGCCGGTATCGGCGGTGACGACCGTGCTGCCGCCGAACGCCCGGGATTCGAAGCCCTGGACCACTTCGCCCGGGCGCACGGTGTAGGGGCGTTCGCGGATGGCGGAAGCGCCTTCGCTCAAGACATTCGGGCCGGCGACCTGGCCGAAGCCGGCCAGGCGACCGTTGATGTCCTCGAGCGCCTGCCAGTTGATGCCCGAACGATAGGCGTCGCGCAGCTCGACTTCGACGATCTTGGCTTCCAGGATCACCTGTCGTTGCACGCTGCCCTGGATGGCCTCGAGCAACTCGGCGACGGCGCGCTGCTCGTGCGGCATGGCGCGTACCGCCACCACGCCGGAAATCGGGTTGAGCATCACGTTGCGGCCTTCCGGGCTTTCGAAAATGCCTTCGATCGCGGTCTGCAGCTGATCCCAGAAGTTCGACTCGCTCTCGGTCTCGATGCGCGTGCCCGTCGACGCGTCGTCGCCGCTTCGGCCGGACGTGGCCTGGCCACCCTGGTCGCCGAACTCGTTCTGCAGGGCGTCGGGGTTGTCGGTCGATTGCCCGGAGCTGACGCGGGTGCGCGAGGAGCCCTTGCGGTTCATGTCCAGGTAGCTGACCTCGTAGACCCGGTTTTCCAGCCGGGGCGGGCGGACGATATAGCCCATTTCGCTGCGGTGGTACTCCAGGCCGTAGATCTCGCGCAGGATCTGCATGACCTCGTCGACCGTCACGTCGCGCAGCTCCAGCGAAATCGTCTGCTCGACCTCGGGGTGGACCACCATGTTCAGGTCGGTATCGGCCACCAGGCTCATCAGGAACTGGCGCGCGGGAGCGTTTTCGACGGTCACGTGGAAGCGCTCCTCCGGCGGCGCTTCGAACGCCGGTTCGGGTTGCGGGATCAGCAGATCGCGCGTTTCCTCGACGTCCGGCGCCTCCCGCGATGCGGCGGCATCGAGCTCGGCGCGGATATCGCGATCGATTTCCGCGGCCCGATCGCCGGTGGTGGCGCAGGCAGTCAGGCCGGCGAGCAGGGTCGCGACGGCCAGCAGTCTCGTGGTTCGTGGGGCGATGGGCAGCATCAGTTTCTCGATTCGTCGTTGTCGTTGGTCAGGTGCGTATCGATGTTGAGTTCGATGGTTTCTCCGTCGCGCTGCAGGATCACGCGGCCGGCTTCGATCAGACTCACTTCGGCGTTGTCGATCCGTTCCCCCTCGCGCAGGCGCTGTCCATCGATGATGGCGATGCGGCGCTGCGATGCGAGGAGGATCGACTGAAGTTGAAACGGCGCCCGCGCGCCGGCATCGGTGCCGGTTCCGAACCAGGCGTCGATTTCGGCCTGCGTCGGCGGACGCGTGGGATCCGGGACGTCGTCGCGGGCATGGCCCGCGGCCGACGCCGTCAGTAGCATGATGATCAACACGAAGCGCATGGTTACACTCCCAGCCAGCGGTCGTCGAGCGTGACGCTGTAGAGCATCAGGTGGATGCGGTTGTCCGGCCACTGCTCGACGCTCAGTTTCAGTGATTCCCAGAATACCCCTCGCGGCAGCTTCGCGGTTTGCTCGAGGTACTCGCGGATGCCCTCGAAGTCGCTCTCGATCACCACGCGCACCCGGTGAACGAACAGGCCGGGCACCGGATTGCCCGCTGCGCTTTCGAGGCGGCCCGGCGGCAGGTTCTCGAGTTCGACGATTTCCACGCCGGTGCGGCGGGCGAGCAGGGCGGCCAGCACCGAGACCGATTCCCTCGACGTGGCGATGCCGCCGTGGCGGTCGGCGAGGCGGGTTTCCAGGTTGTCGATCTCGGCCTGCAGGGCCGTGCGCTCGGACGCGAGCTCGCGGTCGGGGTCCCGGCCTCTCTGCGCCGCCAGCTGCTGCAGGTTCTCGGTCAGGGTCGCCACCCGTTGCCGGATGTCCTGGAGTTCGCTGCGCACGGTCTCCTGGCGCTGGCCGAGTGCCTGCATCGACGAAAAATCCCACACCAGGATGATCACCGCGAAAACGGCCAGCAGCAGCAAGGCCCGCTCGCGCAGGCTCAGACCGTTGATGCGCTCGGCGATTTTCTTCAGGCGGGCACGGTAGGTCATTCCTCGTCCTCCGCCGTGGTGGACACCGAAAAGCGGATCCCCGGCTGGTCGTCGGGGCGTTCGGACAGGTTGATCCTGCGAAAGCCCATGCCGGAAAACTCGGGTGCGCGCGACAGATGGTTCAGCCAGTCGGGCACCAGCCGCGCTTCGAGGGCGTGCCCGTCGACCGTCAGCGTCTGGCCCTGGTCGGCCATCAGGACGCCGGTCAGCCAGAGCCCTTCGGGAATCCGTGTGGCGAGGGCATCGAGTCGCCCCAGCAGGTCGATCTCGGTGGCCGGCATGTGCCGTTCGAGCGCGGCCAGGCTTTCGCGCAGTCCCTCGCGGCGTTCGCGCAGGCGCTCGACGCGGGCTTCCAGCGCGGCGTCGGGTTCGTCCGAGGGCATGCTCGACTGCAGTTCCGCGACTTGCCGGACGGCGCGCTGTTCGGCCTGCCGCTGGCGCTCGAGTTCGGCTTCGAGGCTGGAGATGCGCTGGCCGACGAGCAGCGACCAGGCGATCAGCAGAACGACCAGGCCCAGCGCCAGCCAGACGATCGTTTGTGCCGAGAAGACGATCTGTTCCTTGCGGAAGATCGGCTGGTAGAGGTTGATCTGCTGGTTCACAGGCTGACCTCCTCCTGCCGGAGCGCGCCGCCGAGGGCGACCAGGAACTCGCCGACGTACTCGTCCGGCACGTCGGTTTCCGCTTCCACCACATCATCGGGGCGATAGCCGTCGACCTGCATGCTCAGGCCTTCGTCGAGTGACTGCACCAGATCGTGGTGGGCGGGGAATCCGGGCAGGATTCTCAACGCCGCCACCGGCGGCTGGCCGAAATGGCTGTCGTAGTAGTCGAGCGAGCGCTGAACTTCGAGCGCGATCTGGTCGTAGGCGGAGTCGGGGTTCTCGAGCACCTGGGTCGTGCCGGTTTCCACCCGGCGACTCAGGTACAGGCTGCCCTGTTGCGTGATCGTGATGATGCCGTGATCTTCCTGCAGGTACAGCATGGCGACACCGCGAACGTCTTCTTCCAGTTGCGAGGCCAGGTTGCGCAGCGCCATTTCGGTGATGTCGATGACCTGCAGGTCGAGGTCGGCGCCTTCGAGCAGGTCGATGTGTTCGCGCACCGCTCGCGCGCGAGCGGCGACGACGTACATCATGGCCTGGCCCTGGGGGCGGTTGTTCTGTCCGGGAATCTCGAAGACGTCGATGACCGCGTCGTCGATGTGGAAATCGATCAGGCTACGGACTTTCCAGCGTACGGCCGCGCGCAGTTCAGAGGGATCGACCCGGGGCGCCTCCACGAGCAGCAGCTCATACTGCCCGTCGGCAAGCACCAGGCTGACGATCGAACCGCGTCCGGAGACCGCTTGCTGTACCAGGCGCTCCAGGCTCTGGTCACCGGACAGTTCCCGACATTCGGCAGCCAGCAATCGCGGCTTGCGTCCCCGCTGATGGGCGATCGAGGCGCTGGCCATGACCCTGGGCGTCAGGTGCAGCCCGGTCCGGGCGTGGCTTTGCGCCCGCTTGCGAAACGGATTCAAGTCGGACTCCCCTTTTGTGGCCGGTCTGTCTGCCCCGGTGTGGCGGCTTGTGAGGTGGTCACTTGGGCGTTAACCGGCATCGTCATTATGCGTTGTAAAGCCCTTTGTGACAAAGGTATTGCAACTATCTGATCAGATTGTGAAATGTATAGCAATCCCCGGGGCCGGTCAAACGACGTCATCGTCTTGATCCTCCATTCAGGGTTCGTCGGAACGGTGTTACTCCTTCAGGAAGCATACCTGGTGAGAAGAATAGTGATGACGATCGCTTTAGTAACCTATTGATGTGATAGCTATCCCAATTCTGGATTGCCCTGGGCTCAAGGTGGCGCGATGTCCTGACGGCAACCGACAGTTCCTGCGGTTCGTCTGCAATTCCGTCCCCCTCTTGTTAGCATCATGGTCGTCCCGTCGATTTTGATCGCGGCACCACGCTGGTGGGCCGGGCGTCTGACCGTGCGCATCGATTTCGCGGTCAGGAGTCGTTCCAGGTCTCGACGGTCGAATCACCCCGTAGCGAACCAGGAAGCTGAAAGGAGAAGGCCAGATACCATGTCGCATCAGACAGACTCACACCAGAGACAGGACTTCGGCCGCGATCCGGTCGAAGTGCGCGATACCGATCACTACCAGAAGGAGTACGTTCACCGTTTCGTCGACAAGTGGGACGAACTCATCGACTGGGATGCCCGCTACCGAAGCGAAGGCGATTTCTTCATACGGCTGCTCAAGGAACGCGGCGCCAGGCGCATCCTGGATGTGGCCACGGGTACGGGGTTCCACTCGGTCCGACTGATCGAGGAGGGGTTCGAGGTATGCAGTGTCGACGGTTCGGCCGAGATGCTGGCCAAGGCCTTCGACAACGGACGGCGCAGGGGGCACATATTGCGCACCATCCAGGCCGACTGGCGCTGGC
>CAZSGS010000153.1:5890-6327 GCA_964606365.1 uncultured Wenzhouxiangella sp.
CGCCGTGATCTGCCTGGGCAACTCGTTCACGCACCTGTTTTCCGAGCATGATCGTCGCAAGGCCCTGGCGGAGTTCTACGCCACCCTCAAGCACGACGGGTGCCTGATCCTGGATCAGCGCAACTACGACGCCATCCTGGACCACGGCCATTCATCGACTCACAAGTATTACTACTGCGGGCGCCAGGTCACCGCCGAGCCCGATCATGTCGATGAGGGCCTGGCGAGGTTCCGCTACACCTTTCCGGACGAGTCGACCTTTCACCTCAACATGTTTCCCCTGCGCCGGGACTATGCCCGCAGACTGATGCGGGAGGTGGGCTTCCAGGATGTCACGACCTATGCCGATTTCGAGGAAGACTCCGGGGCGGCGGGCGAGGAGCCCGACTTCTACATCCATGTCGCCGAAAAGCGCTATCAGGATTCAGACGCGCCCG
>CAZSGS010000154.1:0-6255 GCA_964606365.1 uncultured Wenzhouxiangella sp.
ATTGCCCGGCCCGCCCTCGTCGGCCGGGAAATTCTCGAAGGCGTCGCCGTCGAAACGGCTCAGGCCGCCGCCATTGGTACCCAGCCAGAGATCGCCCCCGGCATCGAGGTGCATCTGGCGGACCAGCGCATCGGGCAGGCCGTCTTCGCGCGTCCAGGTCTTGAACCGGCCGTCCTGCATTCGACTCACGCCCCCGTCGGCGGCCACCCACAGCGCACCGTCTTCGTCGAGCAGGAGCGCGAAAATATGATTGCTGGGCAGACCGTCCTCGCGCGTCCAGCTACGTATGCCCGCGTCGGACAGATGGTCCAGCCCGCCTCCGAAACTGCCGACCCAGACACCCCCGTTGCCGTCGGGGGCAAGCGCGGAAACATTGTCGCTGGTGAGACCGTCGGCAGCGGTGTAGCGCTCGATCTCGTCTCCCCGGAAACGAAACAACCCCGAACCCTCGCTGCCGGCCCACACGGCATCGTCGAAGGGATCGGCAGCCACCACGAAGGTGGCAGCGGCCAGGCCCTCCGGCTCGCCGAAGGTCAGAAACTTGCCGTTGCCGAGTCGGTGCAGACCCTCGCGGCTGGCCACCCACAGGCTGCCCTCACGGTCTTCGAACAGGTCGAAAACGAAGGCGTCGGCCAGCCCTCCTTGTTCGAATCGGACGATCTCGCCATCGTGCATGCGGATCAGCCCGTTGTTGTAGGTTCCCAGCCAGAGATTGCCATCGGCATCCTCGAGAATGCTCTGGATCCCGTTTCCGGCCATACCTTCGGGCAACTCGAACGGCTCCGGCGCCTCCGGCCCCATGCGGTAGAAGCCGCCGTCGTAGGTACCGAACCAGATCGCCCCGTCGCGACTCTGATGGACCGCGTGCACCTGGTCCGAAACCATGCCGGTGGCGCGACCGAAGCTGGTCATGCGACCGTCGCGCATGCGCGTTACACCGCCCACCAGGCTGGCAAACCACATCGCCCCGCTGCTGTCCTGTTGCACGTCGAAGATGCGATTGTGCGCCAGGCCGTCCTCGCTGGTCAGCGTGGCTACCGACCCGTCCGGCGCCAGCTGCGTCACGCCCCCGGCCGTCCCGAACCAGAGCCCACCCTCGTCGTCCTGGTAGATGTCGTAGACAATCGCGTGCGCGAGTCCGTCTTCAGGGCCGAACGACTCGAACTCGCCGCGCCGATATCGCAGGGCGCCGCCACCATAGGTGCCCACCCACAGATCGCCGTTGTCGGCCTCGATCAGGGATCGGACGTCGTGGTTGACCAGGCCGGGCGTGTTGGCGGCCGTGAAGACCTCGGCCTCGATGCCGTCGAAGCGCACCAGGCCGTTCTGCGTTCCAAGCCACAGGTAGCCGTCATCCGTCTGCATGACCGTCCAGACGGCACCGGGCGGCAGGCCTTCCTCGCGGCCGTAGTGGTCATGGACATACTGCGACGGAAGCCGGTCGGGATCGAGCGCAAGGGCGTCGAAGCACAGGCCGAACAGCACACAGAAGGCGGGAATGCAGAAGAAAACCGCAATCGGGCATTGGCGCTTCGACCCCTTCCATCTTGTTGCCACGGCAAGTCTCCCTATCGTGTCCGGCCGCGGCGACTGCCCCAGAAGAGGATCAGCCCGAAGCCGAAAAGCATGCCGCCGAGATGCGCGAAATGCGCCACCCCCGACATGGTACCGGTCATACCGAAGAACAGCGTCAGAAGACCATAACCCACGACGAAGTACTTCGCCTTCATCGGAATGGGCGGAATCAGCAGCATGATGGTGCTGTCGGGGAACATCAGGCCATAGGCCAGCAGCAGCCCGAACACCGCGCCCGAAGCGCCGATGGTGGGATAGACATCGCCGGTGACGGCGGCGACCACCAGCTGGATCACGGCCGCGCCCACCAGGCAAACGAAGTAGTAGACGAGAAAGCGGCGCGCACCCCAGACGCGTTCGACGGGCAGACCGAACATGTAGAGCGCGAACATGTTGAAAAACAGGTGCGCCAGGCCACCGTGCAGGAAACCGTAGCTGACCAGTTGCCAGGGCGCGAACCCGGTCGACATCGTGCCGCCGTCGGCAAAGCGGACCAGGTCCGGTGTCGACAGCGGCCACAGCGCGAACAGTCGGATCACGTCCGTCATTGCCGTTACCTGCACGAAGTACATCACCACCGTGATGCCGAGCAGGATCATGGAAACCGGGGGGTTGCTCTGTTGCTGAAACGGTAGACGTTGATTCATGGCAGATCCTCGAGCAGGCGTTCCAGGCCGTCACGGCCTTCGGGAACCGGGCGTCCGGCCAGGGCGGTTCTGAGGCGGGCGACATCCGCCGCGGACCACTCGGGCACCGCCTTGGACCAGTTCTGCCTGGCGTAGCGCACGATGTCGGCCACCCGGGCGTCATCGATGTGCTGCATGGGCGGCATGTAGCCCGCGTAGCGCCGACCCGCCACCTCGATCTCGCCGCGCAGGCCCAGCAACACGATCGCGCTCAAAGCCTCCGGCGGCAGGGCCATCCATTCGGACCCGGCAAGCGGCGGAAAGGCTGGCGGCCGCCCCTGCCCCTGCGCGCCGTGGCAGCCGGCACAGTGGCGAGCGAAGGCCGCCTCCCCGGGCGAGCGCGCCGTCTCGGGGCCGGAACGATCGCCGCAGCCGGCCAGCGTCGCGAGGACCAGCACCGCGGCGGCCAGCGACTGTTTACAATGTGGCACCTTCGGCAACTTTTGCATCCTCGTCATTCATGTCAATCAAGAGCGTCACGGTCTACGCCGCATCCAGCCAGGCCCTCGAAGTCGTCTATATCGACGCGGCCGAACGCCTGGGCCGAACACTTGGCTCGGCCGGGCTACGCGTCATCTACGGTGGCGGCAGCACCGGCCTGATGGGCGCCATGGCCGACGGAGCGCTGGCCGAGGGCGCCGAAGTCCTCGGCATCATCCCCGAGTTTCTCACGCGTGTCGAGCGCGGACATCAAGGCCTGCACACACTCGAAGTGGTTTCGGACATGCGTGTTCGCAAGGCCCGCATGCTCGAGGAATGCGACGCGGTCATCGCCCTGCCCGGCGGCTGCGGCACCTTCGAGGAGCTGTTCGAAGCCATGACGCTCAAACGACTGGGACAGTTCCTGGGCCCCATCGTGCTGGTCAATACCAATCACTACTACGACCGCCTGCTCGACTTCCTGGGACACGCGGTATCGGAGCATTTCATGAACCGCACACACCTGGATTTGTGGCACACCGTCGGGCAACCCGAAGACGTGCCCGCGGCAATGCGCGAAGCGAAGGCCTGGTCGGCCCACGAAGCGCTCGATTCGGCCGCGGTGAAGCGCCCGTCATGAGCACGCCGAACTACAAGAGGCCGGGCTTTGCGGCCGGATTGCGCTGGCTGCCGACCGCCGCCGATCTGACGTTCTCCTCCTTCGGGCCGCTCGCCGGCCTCGCCGCCCTGTGGTTACTGGTATCGATGATCGCCGTCATCCCGGTCGTCGGCCAGCTGGCCATGATGCTGATCACGCCGCTCCTGACCGCCGGCGCCATCACCGCCTTCGCCCAGGTCGCCTCCGGACGCCGTCCGGCACCCACCATGCTTTTCGCGGCATGGGGCCGGCCCGACCTGCGCAAGCGCCTGCTCGCCCTGGGTGCCTTCGGCATACTCGGGAGCCTGCTGGCCCTGCTGGTGCTCTCGAGCTGGCTCAGCGGCCAGGTCACCGTCGAACAGATCCAGGCCGCGCAGCAGACGCCCGAAGCCATGGCCGAAATGCTCAACCAGATCTCACTGGGGCCGATGCCGCTGGTCGCAGCCGGCATCATGGCGATCGTGATGGCCGCCATGTACTTCGCCATCCCGCTGGTCATGTTTCACGATATCGGCACCACCGGCGCGCTGGCGACCAGCCTGCGCGCGGTCATCGCCAACTGGTCGGGCTTTCTGGCATTCGGCCTGGCGCTGGTCGCGATGATCGTCGCGCTGGGCTTTGTGTTCGGCATCGTCATGCTGATCCTCGGTCTGGCACTCGGCGGCGCCGGCCAGGTGATCGCCCAGGTACTGTTCATGCTCGCGGCCATGTTCGTCCAGGTGCTGATGGCCGGCAGCCAGTGGGTCGCCTTCCGCGCCGTGTTCGGCTCACCCGGCGGCGGCGATACGCCGGAGGCGGAAAATCACTTGTTGGCCTGATCGTCCGACGGTTCAGGATCGCGGGGATGGCGGACCAGCAAGCGCGCCGCGACGATGCCCAGTTCGTAGAGCAATAGCACCGGAATCGCCAGCAGGGTCTGCGAGATCAAGTCGGGCGGTGTGAGCAGCATCGCAATGGTGAACGCCCCCACGACCACGTATCCGCGCACGCGACCCAGCCCTTCGGGCGTCGTGATACCCAGCGCCACCAGAATGATCGTGGCCACGGGCACCTGGAAGGCCAGGCCGAACGCCAGAAACAGCGTCAGCACGAAGTCCAGATAGCGATTGATATCGGTCATCATCGCCACGCCCTCCGGCGCCATCGAGGCGAAGAAGGCGAACACCACCGGGAACACCGCGTAATAGGCGAACGCACAACCGGCATAGAACAAGCCAACGGCCATGGCCAGCAGCGGTCGTGCAAGGCGCTGCTCGTGGCGGTAGAGACCCGGCGCGACGAAAGCCCACAGCTGATAGAGCACGAACGGCATGGCGATGAGAATCGCCAGGATAAGCACGAGCTTGAAGGGCGTGAGAAAGGGTGAGGCCACGTCGATGGCGATCATGCTCGCACCCTCGGGCAAGTGGCGCACCAGCGGTTCGGCCAGCACGCCGTAGAGCGAGCGTGCGAACGGCGCGAGCAGCAGCAGGATGACCACGATCGAGACGACCGCGCGCAACAGGCGGCCACGCAGCTCGACCAGGTGATCGATCAGGGACAGCTCGGGGTCAGTCCGCGTCTTCTCGTCGCTCATGCGGTGCCTGCTCGGCGGGTTCGGACTCGTCGCGTTTCGATTCGGACTCGAGAATGCGCCGATTGTGATCGCGATCCATCTCTTCCTGGAATTCGGACTTGAGGCTGTTCCAGGCGCCGCGGGCGTGACGCGTCCAACGGCCGACCGTTCGCGCCACTTCGGGCAGGCGATGCGGGCCGACGACCAGCAGCAGAATCAGAGCCAGCAACAGCAGTTCGCTGATGCCCACACTGCCCACGAATCATCGCTCCCGCTTGGAGGTGGACTCGCCGGGTTCACGCGAATCCGCATCGGCCTTGTCTTGCGCCTTTCCGTCGCTGGCGTCGTCATCGTCGTTGTCGCCCACACCCTTGCGGAACTCGCGAATGGCGCCGCCAAGGTCGCTGCCGATGTTGCGAATACGCTTGGTGCCGAAGATGAGCAGCACGATGACGAGCACGACCAGTAGCTGGACCCAACCAATGTTGCCGATTCCCATGCGCTAGACCTCTGTACGGGGGCCGGGGCGGCCCGATCAGGAAAGCCGCCAGTTTATCAGCTAGCCGCGAAGCGTCGGAGCGACGTGGCTGCAACGGCCATCACCACGATCGCGAGCAACCACAGTGCGGGCATGGACAATGCCGGCACTGCCGAGGCCTGCGGCGATGTCCCGCGGCTGCAATCGCCCGGCGGGGTGATCGCCAGGGATTCGATGCCAACGATGGTTTCGGCCACTCGCGTTGCCGCACCGCTGGCCGGATCGATGCGAAGGATCTCGCTGGGCCGCTCGGAGGAGGAATCGTTGTCCACTCGATTGCGATCGGTGATGGCCCACAGCTGCCCCGACTCGTCCGCGGCCAGGCCGGCCTGGTTGTAGGGGCTGGCTTCGCTACCCAGCGGCCCGATAAGCTCGGCCGCCGGCGCGTTTGCATCGATGCGATAGAGATGGGGCGCCAGCGCGTTGCCGTCGCCGTCGGTTCCCAGCCCGATCCCGTAGATGGTACTGCCGACGGTTGCCATGTCGACGATCGGCACACCCAGGCTGCCGAGCGACTCGAGCGCGCCCGTTTCGGTATCGGCGACATAGAGCGATTCCTCGCCGGCGGACGAGACCAGCAGCTGACCTTCGCAGGTGAAGGTCATGCCGAAATCCATGCTGATATCCGTGGAGATGCCCATGTTGCGGATCTCGCCGCCGACCGGAATCGCGTTGCCGGTCTCGGTGCCGATGCGCACCAGGGTGTCTTCACTGTCGTCCGCGCCGAACAGCCGCCCTTCGGAATCGAAAGCGATGCCCTCGATGTCGATGTAATCACCCCGGCCGGTCCAGCCGACGTAGGTTTCGGCGCCCGTGGCCAGAT
>CAZSGS010000155.1:0-364 GCA_964606365.1 uncultured Wenzhouxiangella sp.
ATGAACCGATCCGCCGGCCCTTCGATCCGATCGATGCGCTGCGCACGCCCTACCGGATCGACATCTACCAGACGGTCTACTTCGTGCTCGACCGCATGAACGACCTGTTCGAACTGGCCAACGCCGACCTCCTCGCCCTGATCCGCAAGGCGCGCGCACTGGGCCAGTTCGAACCGACCTATCCACCCAAGAACAAGGAAGCAGCCTGATCATGTCCGATTCCCTGACCGAAAAGAAGTGCGCCCCCTGCGAGGGCGGTACCGACCCGCTCGACCGCGCCCGTGCCGAGGAACTGCTGTCGCAGGTTCCCGGCTGGCAGGTCGACGCCGACGGCAAGAAGATTTACCGTCGTTTCGAGTTCAAG
>CAZSGS010000155.1:374-6254 GCA_964606365.1 uncultured Wenzhouxiangella sp.
GCTTCTACAAGACCATGGCCTTCATCAACGCCATGGCCTGGATCGCCAACCAGGAAGGCCACCATCCGGACTTCGAGGCCGGTTACAACTTCTGCCTGATCCACTTCACCACGCACGCCATCGACGGCCTGAGCGAGAACGACTTCATCTGCGCGGCCAAGATCAACGCGCTGCTGGATGAGTGAGCGATCGACGGCTTCCGCCAGGGCGCCCGCGGCGGCTGACCTGGCGCTGGCGCGCGAGCAGGTCAACGAGATCATCGTCGACAAGAGCGGGGTCATCGACCTCGCCTTTTCGGCGCTGCTGGCCGGCGGCCACCTACTGATCGAGGACCTGCCGGGGGTGGGCAAGACCACCCTGGCACAAGCCCTGTCGCTCGTGGTGGGCGGCAACTTGCAGCGCATCCAGTTCACCAGCGACATGCTGCCGGCCGATATCCTGGGGGTGTCGATGTTCCGGCGCGAAGGCGAACAGTTCGAGTTCCGGCCCGGGCCGGTGTTCGCCAACGTGGTGCTGGCCGACGAGATCAACCGCGCCACGCCGCGAACGCAATCCGCCCTGCTCGAGGCCATGGCCGAAGGGCAGGTCACCGTGGATGGGCACACGCACACCCTGCCGAGGCCGTTCTACGTGATTGCCACTCAGAACCCGCTCGACCTGACCGGCACCTACCCGCTGCCGGATTCCCAGCTGGACCGCTTCCTGTTGCGAACCCGCATCGGCTATCCGTCGGCCGCCGAAGAGCGCCGAATCCTGACCGAGCCGGATCGGCGCGAAATGCTGCACGGGATGAAACCGGCGCTCAACCCGCAACGCGTGGTCGAATTGATCGAACTGGCCGCCGGGGTGCATGTCTCCGAGCCGGTGCTCGACTACATCCAGGCTCTTGTGGCGGCGACGCGCTCTCACGCCGCCGTCAAGGCCGGACTGTCGCCGCGCGCTGCGCTGGCCCTGATCCAGGCCGCCCGTGCCCACGCCCTGGTCATGCAGCAGGACTTCTGCCTGCCGGACAACGTACGCACCGTGTTCCCGGCCCTCGCCGGGCACCGCCTGCAGCCGGCCGCCGAGGCGAGCATGGACGGCGATGCCGTGGCCGCGGAGATCCTGGAGTCCACTCCCGTTCCCTGATGAATACGGCAGCGCGGTCCGGCGCCGGCGCCTGGCGCCCGAAGGTTTTCGACCGCTGGCTCAGGCGGCGAGCGCGGCTGGACCTGCCGCTCACGCTCACCTACCGGAAGATCTTCATCCTGCCCACACGCTTCGGCTGGATGTTGGGTGTACTCATGGGCGCGATGCTCGTCGGCAGCCTGAATTTCAACAACAATCTCGGCTTGCTGACGACCTTCCTCGTCGCAGCCACGGCCATCAACTCGATGCTGCTGGCCTTCCGCAACCTCAACGGCCTGCGACTGCACCAAGCAAGCGCCCGACCGGTGCACGCCGGTCAACCGATCGCCTGGCAACTTGCGGCGACCAACCCCGACGCGCGCAAGCGTGCGGGCTTGATGTTGCGGGCGGGAGAATCGACCGCCCGGTTCGATGTCCCCGCCCACGGCACGGCCCGGCCGACCGTCCAGCTACCACCCCGGCACCGCGGCTGGCACCGCCCCGGCCGCCTGCGCATCGAAACGACGCAGCCGCTGGGCCTCTTCCGCGCCTGGTCCTGGCTCGAACCCTCCGCGCCCTTCCTGGTCTGGCCGAAACCGGCCGAACACGCGCCGGCCCTGCCCGAGGGCGGCGACGCCCGGCACGGCCGGCGCAGCCACGCGCGGGAGGAAGGCGAGGATTTTCACAGCCTGAGGCCATGGCGGGCAGGCGACCCGCTGCACCGCATCGCCTGGAAAGCCAGCCAGCGCCACCAGACCCTGCTCTCGCGGCAGTTTCGGCGCGAGCAGTCGCGCGAAGTCTTTCTCAGCCTCGAACGCGCGCCGGGACGCGACCAGGAAGAACGCATCAGCATCCTCGCGACCTGGGTTCTGCGCGCCGACGACCAGGATCGGCCCTGGACGCTCGACCTGGGCGGCGAGCGCCTCGGCCCCGCTCGCGGTGAAAACCACAAGCACGCCTGCCTGCGGGCGCTGGCCGAGTTGTGAAACGACCGCACGAACACCTCCCCCCGGGCCCGGTCGCCTGGACCGTCGCGGCCTTCCTCATCGCCGCGACGCCGCACCTGTTGGCCATGCCGTCGGTGCTCGGCCTGGTCGTGATCCTGACCTGCACGTGGCGGCTTCTCGCGGCCCGGCGCCGCTGGCGACCGCCGCCGGGCTGGCTGCGGCTCCTTCTCACCCTGGCCGCCATCGCGCTGCTGGCGGTCAGCTATGGCGGCCTGTGGGGGCGCAGAACGGCCACCGGCCTGCTCTGCCTCATGCTTGCCGCCAAAATGCTCGAGCTCTATCGCATTCGCGACCTGCGCATGGTCGCGTCGGTCTCGCTGTTCCTGATCTCCACGCAGTTCCTGTTCGACGAGAAGTTCGTCTACCTCGTCTACCTGTTCGGCGGTGTGCTGGCGGTCTTCACGGCCCTGGTTCGCATTCAGGGCCTGGAAACCGGGCACGCAGAGCCGTCGGGCGGTGAGCGCCGGTTCGTGCGCGACGGCGCTTTCATGTTGCTCGCCGGGCTGCCGGTGGCGCTGGTCCTGTTCGTGACCTTCCCGCGCCTGGCCGAACCGCTCTGGGGGTTGCCCGACGAAGTCATGGACGGCAAGACCGGGCTGTCCGAAAGCATGTCGCCGGGTTCGATCGCCGAACTGTTCATCGACGACTCCCCCGCCTTCCGGGCGGAGTTCGAAGGCTCGCCGCCCCCGCCCAGGCAGCGCTACTGGCGTGGCCCGGTGCTGTGGCGATTCGACGGCGACACCTGGGAGCGTTCTTTCCTGCCCTCGCGCACGCCCGCCGCCAAGGTTCCACCGAGCCGGGACGATCTTCACTACACGGTCCAGCTGGAGCCGCAGGAGCGCCACTGGCTGTTCGCCCTGGACTACCCGGTCACGGCGCCGGACCAGGCGCGCATCTCGCTCGACTACCAGATCACCCGGCGCGACCCGATCACGACGCTGACCCGGTACCGGATGCGCAGCAACCCGGGCTATACCGACATGCCGCAGTTGCCGGAGACGCTACGCAGGCTGGCCGTGGCCCTGCCTGAGGATCGCAATCCGCGCACGCTCGAGATGGCGCGCGACCTGCGCGAACGATTCGACGACGACCGCGCGCTGATCGAGCACGTTCTCGACTGGCTGCGCGAGGAGCCCTTCTACTACAGCATCGAGGCGTCGCCGCTGGGCCGGCACAGCGCCGACGAGTTTCTCTTCGATCTGCGCACCGGCTACTGCGAGTACTACGCCTCAGCCTTTGCCGTCCTGATGCGGGGTGCGGACATTCCCGCGCGCATCGTCACCGGCTACCAGGGTGGGTTCTGGCAGGAAGGCGGTCAGTACCTGCTGGTGCGCAACTCCGATGCACACGCCTGGGTCGAGGTCTGGCTCGACGGCAGCGGCTGGACGCGCGTCGACCCCACCGCGGCCGTGTCCCCGGCGCGCATCCAGAGCGGCGCACGAAGCGTGGCCGGCGACGAAGCGGGCCTGGACTGGCTGCGCGACCTGCGCAACCGCTACGATCGCGTTCAGCATCTGTGGAACTCCTGGGTGCTCGGATTCGATGCCGAACGCCAGAGTCGCATGATGCGCTTCATGGGCCTGCCGGGGCTGTCGAGCACCGGAATGGCCCTGCTGATGGCCGCGGCGCTTGGCCTGGTCGTTGTCCTCGTCGCCTGGGCGTGGCTGCGCAAGCCGGCCCGATCGAGCGACCCGGTGCAAAGGGCCTGGCTGAAACTGCAGCGACGACTGCGACGGCGGGGACTCGGCCCGGCGATGGGCGAAACGCCGCTGCACTGGGCCGAACGGGTCGCCCCCCGCCTGTCCGAGGGTGACCGGATGCTGGAACTGGCCGGCCTGTACTGCCTGATCCGCTACGGCGACCGCGGAAACCCCGACCTGGCGCGAGCCTTCATCCGCGGCTGCCGCAGGCATTTCGGCCCGTCGGCTCGCTGAACCGCCGGCGCTCACCGGCGTCTAATACATCATGCCCTGGAGAGGAATGCCGGTTCATGAACACACACTACCGACTGATGTCGAGCGCCTGCCTGCTGGTTTTGCTGGCCGCCGGCTGCGCGACGACGCCCGAACCCCTCGACGGTGAATTCACGCCGCTGTCGCCGGAACAATCCGAGGACCGCCACGTCGGCGAGCAGGTGCGCTGGGGCGGCAGCGTCGTCGATACCCGTCCCGGCCGCGAGGAAACCTGTATCGAAATTCTGGCACGCGAACTCGACGATCGGGCTCGCCCGCGGCGCGGGGACGCCGACGAGGGTCGTTTCCTGGCTTGCCGCGAGGGCTTCGAGGATCCCGCCGTGTTCGAAAGCGGGCGCGACATCACCGTCGTCGGCACCCTGACGGGTTTCGTGGAAGGTCGCATCGGCGAGTTCCGCTACGTCTATCCACGCGTCGAGGCCGACACGCTCTTCCTCTGGGGCGAGGACCGTCCGGTACATCACTACCACGACCCGTTCTGGCGCTACGACCCCTGGTGGCCCTACGCCCGTTTTCCCTGGTCCCATCCGCGCTGGTACTTTTCAGGTCACATCATCATCCAATGATTGAAGAGATCATGCGTTTCGAACTGTTGTTTGATACAGTTTGAGCGATGGACCTGACGCCGCGCCAGCACGAGATTCTCGAGTTCATCGAGCAGCGACTGCGCTCGGACGGACTACCGCCGACGCGCGCGGAAATCGTGGCGCACTTCGGTTTCGCCTCGCCCAACGCCGCCCAGTGTCACCTTCAGGCCCTGGCCAGGCGCGGCGCCATCGAACTACGCGCCGGCCGGGCACGCGGCATCATGCCCACGCGTCCCCAGTCGCCACCGTCCGGGGTGGACGCAGGTGTGCGCAAGCTTCCCGTGATCGGTCGCGTCGCTGCGGGTTCCCCGCTGCTGGCCATCGAAAACTTCGAAGACGAAGTTCGGGTCGACCCCGGGCTGTTCCGCCCGACACCGGACTATGCCCTTAAGGTGCGCGGCGACAGCATGACCGGAGCCGGCATCGAAGACGGCGATCTTCTGCTCGTCCACCGCACGCCCGAGGCACGCGCCGGCCGGATCGTGGTCGCGCGCATCGACGATGAAGTCACCGTCAAGCGCCTGCGCCGCAAGGGCCGGGGCATTTTCCTCGACAGCGAGAACCCCGACTACCCCAGCATCCACGTAACACCCGGCAGCGACTTCGTGATCGAAGGGCTGGCGGTTGGAGCCATTCGCGTGTTCGCAACGGCGTGATACCCGGCACCGGTATTCGAGCGCCGCGCTGGCGGATTCAGTAAACTGTCCGATCAGATTCAGTCATTGCACTCACGTCAGAGAGGATCAGCAAAATGATCGACAGATTCATCAGCACCGCACTCCTCGTGAGTGTCATCGTGGCAACGGGGAGCGCTCACGGCGAGCCGATCCCCGCCGAGGCCCTCGCCAGGGTTGCCAACATCCAGTCGGTATCCATGAGCGCCGACGGCGAACACATCGTCGCCATCATCGCCCTGCCGGGGTCGGACAACCAGGAAACCGCCCTGGCCACCTGGGAAGTGGACAATATGGACCAGGATCCCGAGATCACGCCCAGCGGCGACAAGATGAAGTTCATCGGCGCCAGCGCGCTCAAGGCCGGTCGCCTGCTCGTATTCGGTCGCCAGGAATGGACCGGCCGTCTGGGCGGCTGCGGCGAAGGCAAGGTCCAGGGCGCCACCAAGACCCTGACGGTCGGCGGCCCCGACGGCCGCCGAACCGTGACCGCCAAGATCCCGGCCGGGATCGACGACGGAGCCCGCATCCG
>CAZSGS010000156.1:0-6231 GCA_964606365.1 uncultured Wenzhouxiangella sp.
GCTCAGCGGCGGCTCGGCCAAAACCGCGTCGAGGTCGTAGCCGCCGGCCAGCAGCGTTCGGATCTGCGCGGCAATGTGATCATCGGTGTCGCCCAGGCGCGCCAGGTCCTCGGAACTGATCAGGTAGGCGCCGATGCTCTCGCTGCCGGGCAGGGACGGCGGCGGGGCCGGTTCGCTGCCCTCGAGCCAGGTAACCTGTTCGCCGTGGCGCTCGCATTCGAGGGTTTGCTCGCCCACGCGCCAGCGCGCCCGGATGTGGCAGAAGCCCGGCGTGAGTTCCGGGTAGAGCAGGGCGCGCACCGCGCGCACGATGCTGGATTTGCCCGATGCATTGGGTCCGGTAATGAAGTTGATCGCGTCGGGTTCGAAGCGCACCGACACCGGTCCGTCGAGCCCGGCAAGGCTGCGGATGTCGAGCCGCTCGAGCTTCATGCCGTCTTCTCGCGCTGGGCGACGAGCTTGATCAGGGCCAGCGTGGCGGCGCGGCGCAGCCACTCGGCAACGGCCTCATCGTCCGGCTGCAGATCCAGCTCGCGGAACTCGCGGGCGCGCTCCACCGACGCCATGGACTCGCGTGCCAGGCGTACCAGCCGCTGGCATTCCTCGCTTTCGGGTGACTCGAGCGCCAGCAGGCGCCGCGCCAGAAGCCCGCATGGGTCGGACTGACGCGAGAGGCGCTTGAGATCGAGCTTCGGCAGGACCGAGGATTCGATTTTCTGGACGAAGCAGGCGATGCCCTGCTCGTCCCAGGAGCGGTCGTCGTCGACCAGTTCGGCGGCCGCCGCGGCAAGCCCCTCGGCGGCGTTCGACTGGCCGGTCAGGCGAATGCGAAGGCCGACGGCCGTCGGCGGTGTCTCCCCCTCGGCCAGGGCTTGCAGGCGTTCGCGCGCGGCGGACAGGACGCGCTCGCCCAGGCCGGCGGCATCGTCGAGCGTGCTGCAGTCGATTTCAACGGACTCGTAGCGCAGGGGCGCCAGCGCGATCTGGTCCGCGGCGATATCCCGGCCCTCCACCTGGATCAGCCACGGACCGCGCCGCCCGGTTTCGGACGCGCGCAATGCCGAAATCGATCCCAGGTAGCCGATGGGTCTATCGGTGTCGAGCTCGTCGGGTCGGTGAATGTGGCCCAGCAGCCAGGCGTCGACGGGTGCCTCCTCGAGTTCACGCCGGGACACCGGCGCGTGCGCGCTGTCGGCCTGATCGACGTCGCAGTGCAGCAAGCCGATGACGGCGCCTTCCGGACGCTTCTCCGGCAGGCTCCCGAGCGGGCTCTGGCGCACTTGCGGGCGCGGGAAGGACCAGCCCAGCACGCTGACATCGTCGATGCGCTGGGTCTGCCACTGGCCGTTGGCCCCCAGCAGCTCCAGCGCCTCGATCTCGGCGGCCAGTCTCGGCAGGACCTCGGTGTCGTGGTTGCCGGCGACGGCCAGTACCCGGATGCCCGCCGCCGCGAGTCGCTCGATGCCGGATCGGAGTTGTCCGTAGGCGACGAAGAAATCGCGGTCCTGGTCGACCAGGTCTCCGGCCAGGAGCACCGCCTCGACTTGGTGCTGTATGGCGACGTCGATCGCTCTCGACCACGCCGTTTCCGGACCCAGCTCGTCGCGACGCGCGCGCAGGTCCCGGGGGATCGCCGCGGGCGGGCGCCCGAGGTGCATGTCGCCGATGGCAAGCAGGGTAGTCACGGGCCGGGTGCAGGTCCAAGTCTGGCAAGTGCGGTCAACATAAAGGATTCAATCCGGAGCGACAAGGCGGTCAGGGCAAGCGCTCGATAAAGACGGGCGTTTTTCAGTTGAACCACAGGGCGAAGCCCAGGAAGCGGCCGTTGAATGCGCCCTGCAGCTCGCGCCAAAAGGCCGTCTCGGTAATCGGGGCGTCCTCGAAAAAGGGCGCGGCGCCCGTTCCCTGCACCCACAGCACCAGGTCGAAGCGCTCGGACTCGAGCAGAGCCCGTCGCAGGTTGATGCCGAGCGGCCGCTGCCCGCGCCAGAAGGGCACCAGCGTGTCGCCGGCCAGGATCGATTCGGCCTCGTCGAGGAAGGCCAGCCACTGCTCGACCATGGCTTCCGTGACTTCCGCGCCGGGGATCACGCCGGTCTGGTGCGGGCCGGGCACCCACTCGCGTTGGTCGTCGGTCTCGTTGCGAATAGCCTGCCAGGACCGCCGGCTCTGCTCGATCACCGCTTCGAGATGGGCAACCGCGTTGGCGCGTCGCTCGGGCTCGATCACCGGCAGGTCGATGAGGTGGATCAGGGCGATGGCGTCGAAAGCCATCGACGCCATGCCGCCGTCGACCTGCAGCTCCGTCAGGAAGGGATAGGGTGTGGCGGGACGTTCGAAGTACAGGTGCGCGGTGTGGTCGAACAGGCGCTTGCCGTCGTGCGAGAGGTAGAACTCCAGCAGCGCCGACAGCAGGTGCGTGTAGCCGCGCAGCCAGTGGACGTCGGCCGAGTCGAGCCGGATCCGGAACTGCGCGGCCGTTTCGGCATCCAGGCCGGAGCCGCGATTGACGGCGGCGACGATGCGCCACAGCGCTTCGTCGTCCTGTGCCTCGCCGTCGCCGTTGAAGTCGAGGTAGCCGCGCCCGGGGTGAATGTCGAGCGCGACCCCGGTATCGCCAATGGCTGCCAGCGTCGCCCCGGCGCGCTCGAAGTCAGCCAGCATGCGCTCGAATACCGCCCGGCCGTCTTCGTAGGCGATCGGTTCGGGCTCGGGGTTGTCCGGGATCGGGATACGCAGAAAGGGCATCATCCGCGCGAAATCCGAACGCGAGCGCAGCCCGTATCTGTACCAGGATTGTCCGAGGCGCTCGATCGCGGCGGCGAACTGCAGGAAACCCAGCGCCAGGCGCCGTTCGGCGTCGTCGGGATGCGCTTCGACCTCGGCGGACATCGCTTCCACACCTTCGGCCACGCTGGCCGTGGAGAGGTATCGGTCCACGGCTTCCGCCGCGGTTTCGGCGCGCGCGCTCGTCGCCACGAGTAACAGGAAAGAAAACGACCAGACGGCCGCTGAACGGAGGCTTGGCATCGACATGTCGTGTCCCTCGAGTCGGTTCGTTGCGTCCCCGGCCCCCGCTTCGACCAGGCTCGGGCAGTCTACCGCGCTCGAAGCAGGGATTCGACCTCCCGCTCAGGCGTCCGCGGCTTGCTCGGCTTCCAGTGACTCGGCGGTTTGTATCCATTCCGCCTCGATCGATTCCAGGGACTGCTTGAGTTCGGCCTGGCGGGCGAGTGCGGCCTGCAGGCGATCGGCCTGGTCGGATTCGTACAGGCCGGCGTCGGCGAGTTCGGTCTCGATCGACTTCAGTTCGGCGGCGGTGCGTTCGAGTTGTCGGTCGAGCTTGTCGATGCGGTTCTGCAGCGGCTTGATGCGGGCCCGCCGTTCGGCCTGGTCGCGCCGCCGGGCCTTGCGCTCTCCGGCGGAGTGCGCGGGCGCCTGCGGGGACGCTGCGCGCGGCGCGTTCGCCGGTGCCGCGGATCGGTCCTGCAGCCAGCGGCGGTAGTCGTCGAGGTCGCCCTTGAAGGGCCGCACGCTGCCGTCGGCGACCAGCCAGTAGTCGTCGACGGTGTTGCGCAGCAGGTGGCGGTCGTGGGAGACGGTCACGACCGCGCCCTCGAATCCCTGCAGCGCGACCGTCAGGGCATGGCGCATGTCCAGGTCGAGGTGGTTGGTCGGTTCGTCGAGCAACAGCAGGTTGGGCGCCTGCCAGACGAGCAGCGCCAGCACCAGCCGGGCCTTCTCGCCGCCGGAGAACGGGCCGACTGCCGCTGTGGCCATGTCGCCGCGGAAATCGAAGCCGCCCAGGAAGTCGCGCAGACCCTGCTCGCGCTCGTCCGGAGCGATCCGCTGCAGGTGGGTGACCGGGCTGGCGTGGACGTCGAGCTGTTCGATCTGGTGCTGCGCGAAGTAGCCGATCGCCAGGTTGCGGGTGAGTGTGATGCGGCCGCTCATCGGCTCGAGCTCGCCGGCCAGGGCGCGCACGAAGGTGGATTTGCCGGCACCGTTGAGGCCCAGAAGGCCGATCCGGTCGCCCGGGGCCAGGCTGGTCGAGATGTCGTCGAGAATGACGGTATCGCCGTAGCCCAGTCGCACGGCGTCGAGATGAACGAGCGGGTTGGACGCGCGCGGTGGTTCCGGAAACTCGAAATCGAACGGCGAGTCGACGTGTGCCGGCGCGACCTTTTCCATTCGCTCCATCGCCTTGATGCGGCTCTGTGCCGCTTTCGCCTTGGTTGCCTTGGCCCGGAACCTGTCGACGAACTTCTGCATGTGCGCGATCTCGCGCTGCTGCTTTTCGAAGGTGGCCTGCTGCTGGGCCAGGCGTTCGACGCGCTGGCGCTCGAATTCGCTGTAGCCGCCGGCGTAGGCATTGAGCTGGCGGTGTTCGATGTGGATGATGCCGCCGACCACGTTGTCGAGAAAGTCGCGGTCGTGCGAGATGACGATCAGGGTGCCGTCGTATCGGCGCAGCCAGCCTTCCAGCCACTCCACCGTTTCGAGGTCGAGGTGGTTGGTGGGCTCGTCGAGCAGCAGCAGGTCCGACGGCGTCATCAGGGCGCGCGCCAGGCTCAGGCGAATGCGCCAGCCCCCCGAGAAGCTGCCCACGGTGTGCTCGTGCGCGTCCGGCGAAAAGCCCAGGCCGTTGAGCAGCGAACCCGCCCGCGCTCGCGCCGTGTAGCTTCCCGACTCGTCGAGCCGGGCGTGGGCCTCCGCCATGGCGTGCCCATCCCCGCCGGCCTCGGCCGTCTCGAGCGCCGTTTCGGCATCGCGCAGGTCCCGGTCGCCGTCGATGACGTACTCGATTGCCGGTCGGTCGAGATCGCCGATCTCCTGGGCCATGTAGCCGATGGTCCAGTCCTGCGGCACCGAGGCCTCACCCTGATCCACCGGCAGTTCGCCCAGCAGCAGGCTGAACAGGCTCGACTTTCCGCTGCCGTTGGCCCCGACCAGTCCGACCTTGTGTCCGGGATGGAGCGTCGCCGAGGCGTCGACGAGCAGCGGCTCGGGGCCGTGGCGGAGGGTGATGTTGGATAGCTGGATCATGCGTCTGGATTGACGGGCAGAATTCGACGGGAGGCGATATGGTATCGCAGTGCAGTTGGAGCGGGGCTCGCGTAGGTCGCGGTCGCATCCGCGACGGACGACGTGGCAGTCTTGAACACGCATAGCTCATTCGTGTACAAATCCGACAGGTTGTCCGTCGGCGATGCGACGCCGACCTACGCGGCCTTCGATCACATAACGCGGCGAAGCCGCCCCCGCCGCGCAACGGCTGCCGACCTCAACCCTGAACCCTTTCAATGCCCTACCGCCTGCTCCGCCATCCCCGAGCCCGACGTCTGAGGCTGCGCATCGAGCGCGACGGCGCCGTGGTGGTCACCGCGCCGAAGCGCTTGCGGCAGAGTGAGATCGACCGCTTCGTGGAGGCCCAGGCAGGCTGGATCGCGGCCGCGCGCAAGCGCCTGGCCCGCAGCCGGGCGGGACGCGACCCGGCCGCCTTCGGCCTGCGCCCGACGCGCATCGAGCTGCCGGCGGTGACGGAGCGGTGGCGGGTGGTCTACGGCGATGGCGGCGGTAGCGGCCCGGAACCGTTCCTGCGGCTTCCAGACGACGAGGCCGTGGAGGTAACGGCCGGCCGTCTTCAGCAATGGCTCAAGCGGCGCGCCCGCAGGACGCTGGGGCCCCAGGTTGATGCGCTGGCGCTCGCCAACGGCTTCGAGTACGGCCGGTTGAGCTTCCGCAACCAGAGATCGCGCTGGGGCAGCTGCTCGTCGAACGGCAATCTCTCCCTCAATGCCAGGCTCCTGTTCTGCTCCCCCGAAGCCTGCCGCTACGTCCTGATCCACGAACTCGTCCACCTCGAACACCCGAATCACTCCCCGAGGTTCTGGCAACGCGTTGCCGAATTCTGCCCCGACTATCGGGAGCACATGCAGGAACTCAAGACCGTCTGGCATCGACTCCCCGATTGGGTCACTGTTTAATGGAACCGCAGATGAACGCTGATTGATCCAACCGGAGGTGTCTCGTCCCTCGTGGCAGGCTATGGGTTCAACACTGAAGGTTTTCACCCGCATTTCGGCTAACGCCAACCGGGTCATTACCGAAAAAATCTGCGTTTATCTGCGGTTACAAAACAAAAGCGCGGCCAGTGGCCGCGCTTCAGGGAACTTGCCGATGGTGGCTCGATCAGTGCGTCAGCAGTGGTGCAATCACCAGGCTGACGAT
>CAZSGS010000157.1:0-6201 GCA_964606365.1 uncultured Wenzhouxiangella sp.
AGAACTGATGAAGAACACGTTCGGCGGGATGGACGAGGCGCGCGAGGCCGGCATCGAGCGCGGCGAACTCCGCACACTCGGCAGCGAACTGCTGCTGCGCGAAATCAAGTTCATCGAGTAGCTGCCAGCGGGCGCGAAACGATCACGCCGCGGGCACCTCGCCCGCGGCAATCCCGCAAAAGCTCCGGGACCGGTTTACATTTGTACACTCCCGGCAGTCCTGCACGCTGGCCGCTCGCCCGCCAACGCGAGGCCGGCGTCGTTGCCTACCTCGGCGCCTTCGGCATGCCGCTTTGTCTCTCTGGCCGGGCGGTCGTCGGTCTCATCGGCGTCGCGCTCGCCTCACAGCCGCCGCGCCGGCAATTTGAATGACGGCTGCTTCACGGCTGGCTATACTGCGCGCGCTCCCACATTACCGCGAACCCGTGCAGCACGACGCCCAGGATCTGATCGACCTGTTCAACGCGCAGTTCGAAGCCAGTCACAACACCGTGCTGGTGCGCGGCGGTGACGAACCACTGTATCTGCCGGCCGACGCCGACGACTCGCGGCACCGGATCATCTTCGCGCACGGATTCTTCGCCAGCGCCCTGCACGAGATCGCGCACTGGTGCATTGCCGGGCGACAACGGCGCATGCAGGTCGACTACGGCTACTGGTACCTTCCCGACGGCCGCGATGTCGACGAACAGCGCGAGTTCGAGCGCGTGGAGGAAAAGCCACAGGCCATCGAATGGGCGTTTCATGTCGCGGCGGGCTCGAGCTTCCGGATCAGCGTCGACAACCTCTCGGGCGCGGCGGTGAATGTCGAGCGGTTCCGACGGCGCGTATTCGATCGACTGAACAGCTACCAGACCACCGGCTTTCCCCCGCGCGCGCAATCGTTCATCGAGCTTCTGTGTGACTTCTACCGGCGCGATTGGCATCCGCCGCAAGCGCCCCCCGCCTGACGCGCAGGCCCTGTTGCGCTCAGGTCGAAGACGACGGCAAGCCCTCAATCGGGCCGCGGCAAGGGCGCCAGATCGAGCGCCTCGCGCTCGGCGTTGATCAACCTGAAATTGCGCGCGACCACCTCCTCGAATCCGTCATGGCCGCGCAACCCGGCCAGGGCCGGCCGATTGGTAAGCTGCGAGTCGCGATAACCGGCATCGATGGCCATACCCAGCAGCTCGACGGCCCGTTCGTGCCGGCCGTCCAGCGCCTCGAGGCTCGCCCGGATCCAGCGGAAGTACGGCATGTCGTAGCCCTGCTCCAGTGGCGTCGCCATACGCTCGCGCCAGTGCGCGATGGTCTCGGCCAGAGCCTCGTCGCGCCCGAGGTGATACTGCGCGGCGGCGACGGGAATCAACTCCGCCGACATATCGTCGTAACCGAAGTGGCGCTCGAGCGCGCGCAGCCCGCCCCATCGCTGCTCGTAGTACTCCAGCACCGCTTCGTGGCGACCGGCAAGGCTGAGGATATACATCACGCCGTGCGCGGCATCGAGACTACGCGGCGAGGCCGCGGCGCGGTCGCGCGCGGCGGCGACCGCCTCGTCGACCCGGCCGAGCGCCATCAGCGCCACGCCGTATTCGCCGCCAATCAGATCCATCGATTCCCGATAGCTTCCCAGGGTGAACTTCAGACCGCTGGCGGACGAGCGGATGGACTCATTGCCGGACTCGAGCGCACGCCGCGCCAGTTGGTCGGCTTCGGCGAGCCGGCCGAAGGCTTCCATGGCCTCGAACTCGGCCAGGTCGCTCCAGGGCGAATCCGGAAAATCCTCACGCATCCGTTCAACCGCATCCAGGGCACTGGCCTCGTCGCCGGCGAGCACGTGGGCAATGACCAGATTGAACCGGTTGCTGACGTTGAGCGGATCGATTTCCGACAAGCGTCGCCGCGCCCGCAACTCCTCGCGCAGTCGCCCGGCACTGCGCAGGTTGATGGCACGCCAGTTGAGGGCATCCGACTGGCTGGGATTGCGTTCCAGTGCGCGCGACAGCGCCGACTCTGCGGCATCGACGTCGCGCTCGAGTATATGCATCAGTCCGGAGACGGCGTGCGCTTCGGCCAGGCGTGGATCGATCTCGAGGGCCCGTTCGAGCAGCGACTCGGCCTGGGAGATGGCCTCGGCCAAAGGCCGGTCTCCCGGCGTGATCCGCGCGTCGGAGAGCATCAGCGTGGCCAGCGCCGATTCCGCCAGGGCGGGTGCGAACTCCTCGTCCAGCTCGAGCGCCTGGTCGAGCAGCTCCCGCGCCCGCTCGATGCCTTCGACCGAACGCCCCTGCACCAGGCGGCGAGCCTCCAGGTAGAGATCGTAGGCCTCCATGGAATCGGTGCTGTCGGCACTGACCGTGCGGCCGTCGGAGTCGACCAGGCTCAGCGCCAGCTGATTGGCAATGGCGGCGGCAATATCGTCCTGGATGGCGAAAACATCATTGAGTTCTCGATCATAGGTCTCGGACCAGATGTGAAAGCCTTCATCGGCCTCGATCAGCTGGGCGGTCACACGCAGCTTGTCGCCGGCTTTGCGCACGCTGCCTTCGAGCACGTGGGCCACGCCCAGTTGCTGCCCGATCTCGGTAATGGACGCATCCTTGCCCTTGAATGAGAACGACGATGTGCGTCCGGAGACCTTCAGTTCGCGAATGCCGGCCAGCAAATTGAGAATCTCCTCCGACAAACCGTCGGCGAAATATTCCTGGTCACCTTCAGAGCTCATATCGGCAAAAGGAAGAACGGCCACCGAGGCGGCGCGAACGACTGTCTCGCCACGGAACTTGTCCCAGACCAACCAGATCAGCGCCAGCGCCATGGCAGTCATGACCAGCATGCTGATGACGGACAGAACCGTTTTCGTCCTTCCGGCCGGGGCGCCTTGCCGCATGCTCGCAGCACGATCGGCCTGCGCACCGAAGAACCAGGCCACAAACAGCGCGATGGGAAATCCCAGGGCAATGACCAGAACCAGGGTCTTGAACACCCAGTCCGGCGCGCCGAAATTGCCCAGCAGGATGTCGCCGGCCTGGATCAACAACCAGGCAGTCACGAAGTAGGTCGCAGCAACCTGGAAGGTCTGGCGCTGCTTGAGCTCGTCGAGGAGTCGGATAGCATCCTCCGATTACCGAATTCAGAGCGGTACGATCCGCTCCCGCGAGACGAAAGTCTATCAGGGTCGGGAACCCGATTCGGCGGTACTCGATCGGAATGGCGAATCAAGCCGATCCGGCTGCGGTGGAGCGACGCGATCAACTGTCACCGCGACGCGCGAATCTCGGCGTGGCGTTCGCCCCACTGCCGCCTCGGGCGCCGCAGCAGATGGCCGGGGAGGTTTCCATTGCCCAGGGACGGCGTCTCGGGCAGCCACGGTCCCAGGCGCGGTATCATCAATCCATCCATGTCCATCGATCCGGAAGCGATGACCTCGAACAATGCAATCGCCGTCGGACTGGTCGGATTCGGTCTCTCGGGCCGGGTCTTTCACGCGCCGTTCGTGTCGGCCAATCCACGCATGCGACTGCATTCGGTCGTGCAGCGAAGCGACACCAGCGCCCGGGCGCACGACCCCGAAGTCAGGGTCGTTGCGAGCCTGGATGCACTGCTCCAAGACGACGCCGTGGAGCTGGTCATCATCACCACGCCCAACCCCCTGCATGCGCCCATGGCCCGCCAGGCGCTCGAAGCCGGCCGGCACGTCCTCCTCGAAAAGCCGTTCACGGTCACGAGTCGCGAGGCCGACGAGCTGATCGAGCTGGCCCGGAAATCCGGCCGCGTTTTGTCCGTATTCCAGAATCGCCGCTTCGACGGCGACTTTCTCACGCTCCAGCGCCTAATCGAGGATGGCGAGCTCGGTGAGGTGGTCGACTACGAGGCCCATTTCGACCGCTACAGCCCGGTGAAGCCCGGGCGCTGGCGCGAGCGCGACGAACCCGGCTCGGGCATCCTCTACGACCTGGGCAGTCACCTCATCGACCAGGCGCTCGTGCTGTTCGGAATGCCCCGCCGGGTGCGCGCCGATATCCGACGGCAGCGGCCGGGCAGCCATGTCGACGATCACTTCACGGTCGATCTCGATTACGGCCGGCTGGGCGCGCGCCTCCAGGCCGGCATGCTGGTCCGTCGGCCCGGCCCGCGATTCGCCGTTCACGGCACGCGTGGAAGCTTCGTCAAGTACGGAATGGATCCGCAGGAAGCGCGACTGCGCGCGGGCCGCCGTCCCGATGGATCGATCGGCGAGGACGAGCAGTCGCAGTGGGGCGAGCTTCGGACCGACGACAGCGCCGAGCCCCGGCGCGTCCGGACCCTGGACGGTTGCTACGCGACCTTCTTCGACCAGCTCGCCGACGCCGTCGAAGGTCGGCCCGGCGGCGTGGCCGACCCGACCCTCTCGCGCCAGACCATCCGGATCATAGAACGGGCCTTCGAAAGCGCAAGACAGGACGGTCGGGCACTGCCAATGGATTGACCGAACCGTCGGCACGATGATCGACAGCGGCGCTTCCGGCAACCCGGGGCTTTTCGACGTGCAACCGCCGATACCGCACCGGATGCGCACTCAGGGGCCGTTGCCGAACCGATCCGAGAACAGGCGGTCGGCCCGACGCTCGACCGCGCCGATGTCGCAATGCGCGATGCCGTCATCGTTGCCGTCGCGCGGGCGGCTGATGCCGCGGGCGTCGGTGGCCAGGCAGCTGGCGTCGTCGAAAGCATCGATGAGCGGGCTGTCGGCTTTCGGCAATCGGACCGGCAGGCCGTCGAGACCGGCGGCCAGCGGTCGCAGGCGCGCGTTGGTGATGATCGAGTCGCTCGAAAGCGGGTTGATGTCGCAGCCGGTCAGGTCGCCGAAGGCGTTATTGCCCTGCGAGACCAGGCTGGCGGTGCTGCCGACCGCGCAGTTGTTGGCGGTTCCGGTCGAGTAGTTGCCGGCCACCACCGAGTTGGCGATGGTGACTTCCATGTCGTTGTAGACTTGGAGCGCCGCCCCGTTCGGCAAGCTCCAACCCGCACCGCCGCCGGTGCCCACGATGGTCAGGTGCCTCAAGGCCACCTGGCCTGAGTTGGCAAAGGTCAGCCCGCCGCCACTGCCGCCGGTGACGGTCACGTTCTCGATCACGCCGCTGCAGTCAAAACACATCAAACTGCCGCCGTCGACGGCACGATTGTTGTCGAAGGTGCTGTCGCGGATATCCAGCACGGAGCCAGTGGTCTGGATCGCGCCGCCGAAGGAGAAGTCTTGTTCTTTGTCGGTGAAGCGCACCCGGCGAATGGTCAGTGAGTCCGGCCCCACGGTCATGCCGCCACCGCTGAGGGTGAGATTCTCGATGCGCAGGGTGTCGGCTCCGGGGCGGGTGACCAGACGTGCGCCGTGGATCCGGGTCTGGTCGGGTCCGTTGCCGATCAGGGTGACATCGCTGCTGATCTCCAGTGTGTCGTCCAGCAGATACAGGCCGTTGGCCAGCGCGATCACCCTGGGCGTGGCAGCGGTAGCCGCCTCTTCGATCGCCGCGCGCAGCGTGCACACGCCTTGGACCGTGGCGCACTCGCCGTCGCCCGGGTTGGCGTCCGGCTCGTCCCTGAGCGCGTCGCCCGTCGCGCCGACCTGGAAGTCGGCCGGGCGCGAGACCGGCGTGGTCAGGAGCAGCGACAAATCCGACCGAAGCGGTTGCTGATCGAGCATGGCCTCGGCTTCGGTGACCAGCAGATAGCCCGATTCGGTGTCACCGTCCACTTGCGCGGTCACGTTCAAGTCATGGGACTGTCCCGGAGGCAGGGAGCCGATCGTGCAGTCGAGCCGGTAGCCGTCGCGCGTGCAGCCCGGCGGTATCGTGATGCTGCCCGGGTCGAAACCACCGGAAAGACGTATCGAGAAGGCCACGCCGGTTGCCGTCACGCCCGAGCCGGCCTGGGGGGCCAGATTCTCGATATCGAAGACATAGCTGACAAAGCTGTCCGGCAGGGCCACATCCGTGGAAGGTTCTGGCCGCGTCAAGCTCCTGAAGGTCTTTGGGTGTCAGCTCCAGGTCGACGGCATCGGTCACCGCCACGGCGATCGTCTCGCAGGTTTCGAGCGACAGGCCTGGTGTCGGCACCTTGTCGTCATTGCCGTCGAGCTGCATGCGGTCGGTGATGCAGACTTCGACGTTCTTGGTGCCGCTACTCAGGAAGATATGGTCGGCGGTGATCCGCCCCGAGTCGGTTCCGCCGTGGCCGAGAATCGGG
>CAZSGS010000158.1:0-6130 GCA_964606365.1 uncultured Wenzhouxiangella sp.
GGCCGGCGAAGGTTGCACGGTAACGGAGGTCACGACCAGCGGCATGGTGCCCGAAGGCGACGAGTCGATCCTCCGCTTCAGCAGCGGCTCGGCAACGGCCGATGTGACCGTCGCGGCGCCGGGTTCGGCCATGCTCCTGGTCGAGCCCTCGGAGTATCGCGATCCGTCGCCGAGCATTGTCTCCCGACTCCTGACCCTGACCCTGCTCAACGCCGAGGGCGATCCGATCTCCGGCGTTGACCTGACCGGCGAGTGCGAAGCCGGCGACGGTACGCTCGAAATCGAATCCGACCCGGGTGTCACGGATGCCGACGGCATGACGACGGCGCGCGTGTCCGTCGGCATGACCGAATGCGCAGAAGAGGACGCGGAAGGGTTCCCGCGTGTCGGACAGTGCACGTTCACGACGCCGAGTGGCTCACCGGTGGGCACTTTCGTGGCCGTCGGCATCAACGCCACCAACTCGGGTCTTTCGCCCGGGTGCCCCTAGTCGCGAATCGCGCCAAGTAGTTCTGAGGAGGGGCCCGGCACTGCCGGGCCTTTCCTTTTCCGGAAGCCTTACAATGACGTCATGCTCTACGATTTCCGGTCCGGCACCACGCCGCTGCTCGTCAACGTGCCCCATGCCGGCACGCACCTGCCGCCTGAAATCGCCGCTCGACTGAGCGTCGAGGCGAGTGCGCTGCCCGATACCGACTGGCACGTCCACCGCCTGGTCGAAGGCGCGGCGGGGCAGGGTGCCTCGCTCATGCGGGCCCGCTACTCGCGCTACGTGATCGACCTCAACCGCGGCAGCGACGACGAGCCCCTCTATGCCGGCGCCACCACCGGCCTGGTGCCCACCGAGAACTTCGACGGCTCTGCGGTCTACCGTAACGGCGAACCGGGGGAAGACGACATCGCCGAGCGCATCGAGCGCTACTGGCGGCCCTATCACGACAAGCTGGCGCAGACGCTCGAGGATCTGCGCGGCCGCCACGGTTTCGCCGTGCTGTTCGACGTCCACTCCATCCGCAGCGCCGTACCCCGGCTGTTCGAGGGCCGCCTGCCCGACCTCAACCTGGGTACCTTCGAAGAGCGCAGCTGCGCCGCCGAGCTGCAGGAGTCGGTCGCGGAGAAGCTCGCCGCTGCCGAGGGCTTTTCGACCGTCGTCAACGGCCGCTTCAAGGGCGGTTTCATCACGCGCCACTACGGTCGCCCCGCCGAGGGCGTCCACGCGCTGCAGCTCGAGATCGCCCAGTCGAGCTACATGGACGAGTCGCGACCCCGGCAATTCGATGCGGAGACCGCCCGCCCCCTGATGAACCTGCTCGACGAACTGATCGGCATGCTCTCGCAGTGGCGCCCGGCATGACGCAGCGACTTCATTGTTCCCGCGTGCTCCTGGCCGACGGCTGGCGCGAGGACGTCACGCTGGAGATCGACTCGAACGGCTTGATCGAGTCGGTCCGGTCCGGCTGCGGCCCGGGCGGGGAGCGCCTGCCGGGCACCGTGCTGCCGGGGATGGTCAACGTCCATTCGCATATTCACCAGCGCCTGATCGCCGGGCTGACCGGCCGCAGTGCCGGCCGTGGCGACAGCTTCTGGAGCTGGCGCGAGCGCATGTACGAGGCAGTGGGCCTGCTCTCCGGGGACGATTTTCGCGACCTGGCGACCTGGGGTTTCATCGAACTGCTCGAGGGGGGCTACACCAGCAGCGGCGAGTTTCACTACCCGCACCGCCTGGGCGGCCAGTCGCCGGCGCAGACGGCCGAACAGGTTCTCGATGCGGCCGGCCAGGCCGGCTGCGGCATCACCCTGCTGCCGGTGTGGTACCGCTACGGCGGTTTCGGCCGCCGGCCGCTGGCCTCCCGCCAGCAGGCCTTCGGCATGGCGCAGACCGAGCTCGTCGAGCTCGTCGTTTCGCTGCAGCGCGCGGCCGGTGGCCTGCAGCGCGTCGGCGTGGCGCCGCATTCCCTGCGCGCGGTCGACGCGCGCGACCTGCCGGCCCTCCTCGAGGGCATTCCCGACGGCCCCGTCCACCTGCATGTTTCCGAACAGCCGGCCGAAGTCGAGGCCTGCCTGCGACACCATGGCTGCCGGCCCATCGAGTGGCTGCTCCGGCACGTCGAACCCGACGAACGCTGGTGCCTGATCCACGCCACGCACGCCAGCGAAGGCGAGCTCGAAGCGTTGGCCGAACGCGCGGCCGTGATCGGAATCTGCCCGACCACCGAGGCCGATCTCGGCGACGGGCTGTTCCCGGTGCGCGAGTATCTCGACCGCGGCGGCCGCGTCGCCGTGGGTTCCGACAGCAACCTGGTCGTCTCCGCCGCGGAGGAACTGCGCCTGCTCGAATGGGGGCAGCGCCTGCGCCTCCACCAGCGCAACGTGCTCTGCGATGCCCCGGAGCATGTCGGCACCGGCCTGTGGCGACACGTTGCCGCGAGCGGCGCGCATGCGCTCGACCAGCCGGCCGGCGCGCTGGCCGAGGGCCGTCGCGCCGACCTGGTCGTGCTCGACGAATCGCACCCGCTGCTCGCCGGCTTGCCGGCCGAAGACATGCTCGACAGTTTCATCTTTTCCCACGCGCCCGGCATGATCGACCAGGTCCACGTGGCCGGCCGCCGGGTCGTCGCCGCGGGACGCCACCCGGCCCGAGCCGAGCTCGCCGGGCGCGTTGCCGAGCTGCGGCGTCGGCTCGTGAGTGCGACATCGCCATGATGGAATCCGGCCTGACGCATTCCCCGGCCGCCGAGCGCAACCGCGGACCCATCGGCGACGTCCTGCTTCGCTGGCTGGCGCCCGATGCGCGCGTACTCGAGATCGGCTCCGGAACGGGTCAGCACGCCGCCTGGTTGCATTCTCTCGCGCCGGGAATGACCTGGCAGGCCACCGACCTGCCGGATCATCTCGACGGCATCCGGGCGCGCCTCGCGGCGGATGCGCCGACGCTGCCCGAGCCGCTGGCACTGGATGTCACGGCGGCCGGGCAATGGCCCGAAGGCCCCTGGGACGCGGTCTACACGGCCAACACGCTGCACATCATGCCCTGGGGCCATACGCCGGCACTGCTGCGCCGCTGTGCCGAACGCGTGCGCCCCGGCGGCCTGCTGCTGATCTACGGGCCCTTCCGCGACGGCGAGCGCTTCGACGCCGAGAGCAACCGCCGATTCGACCAGGACCTGCGGCGGCGCGATCCGGCAATGGGGATCCGCGACGTCGGGAAGATCCGCCGCGAGGCCGCATCCAGCGGCTGGGCGACAGAGGCCGAGATCGCCATGCCGGCCAACAACCGAATACTAATCTTCAGGAAAAGCGAATGACCGAAACCGTCAACTACGATGAACTGGCCCAGCAGGCCGAAGGCCTTCTGTCGGGGCAGAAGCACCGCATCGCCAACGCCGCCAACCTCAGTGCCCTGATCTTCGAGGCCCTGCCCGAGGTCAACTGGGCCGGGTTCTATTTTCTCGAGGGCGACGAACTGATCGTCGGGCCCTTTCAGGGTCGGCCGGCCTGCGTGCGCATCGAGATGGGCAAGGGCGTGTGCGGCACCGCGGCAGCCACGCGCGCCACCCAACGCGTCGAGGATGTCCACGCCTTCGAGGGTCACATCGCCTGCGACCCCGAGTCGCGTTCGGAAGTGGTCGTGCCCCTGGTCGTCGACGGCCAGGTCATCGGCGTGCTCGATATCGACAGCCCGCGCGCGGGGCGTTTCGACGAGACCGATCAGCGCGGCCTCGAACGGCTGGCCGGAATCTACGTCAGATCGCTGGGCTGAACCAGCTGGCGAATACGCCCGCAGCCGGGCGCCGGCGGCGTGTCGGCGTCGATGATGGCCAGGGTGCCGGGTTGTATGCCCAGCCGCGGGCGCTGGTTGGTCAGCCATTGAACCAGCCACTCGAAACCGGGGTTATGTCCCACGATCATCAGGGATTCGGCTTGCCGGTGCTTGTGCAGGACACCGATGAGGTCTTCCTCCAGCGCCTCCCAGAGTGCCGGTTCCACGGTCTGCTCCGGCGCTTCGAGCCCGTCGAGCACCAGCCGGGCGGTGTCGCGCGTGCGCACCGAGGGCGAGACGCAGACGGTGGTCGGCACGGCCAGGCCGGAAGTCCGGATCCATTCACTCAGATTGCGCGCCGCCTCGCGTCCCGACTCGGTCAGTTCGCGCTCGAGATCCTTGCCGTCGGGCGCGACTGCCTTCGCCCGCGCGTGTCGCAGTAGCCATAACTCCATGCAGACTGCACTCCCCATCTGTCGCTCTAGCGGCCGCACAGCATACCAGCGTGCGGCCGCTCCTGCGTCAAGCCGCGTGATTCACGACAGCCCGGCCAGGCAGGCGGCGACGTCGAGATTGCCGCCGCTGATCATCACGCCCACGCGTCGGCCGGCGAAGCGATCCGGTTCGGCCATGATGCCGGCCAGGGCCACCGCCCCGGAAGGTTCGGCGGTCTGCTTGAGGTGGCGCCACAACTTGTCGAGGGCCTCGAGAATCCCGGCCTCGGACACCGCGAAGACCGACGCGACGTGGCGCTCGATCAGCGCCAGGTTGCGCGTGCCGACCAGGGCGCGTAGGCCGTCGGCGATGGTATCGGGCTGGTGGTCCTCGACCCGGCGCCCCAGCGCCAGGGAGCGCAGCGTATCGTCGGCCCCCGAAGGCTCGACGCCGAATACCCGGGGCGGCCGCGGGGCCGAGCGCGCCGCCAGGGCCGTGCCGGAGACCAGCCCGCCACCGCCGACGGGCACGACGATCGCATCGAGCGCGTCCACCTGTTCCATCAGCTCCAGCGCCGCGCTGCCCTGGCCGGCGATGATGCGGTCATCGTCGTAGGGGGGCACCGGGGCGAAGCCGCGCTCGACCAGGCTCGCCAGGGCCGCCTCGCGGCCGGTCTGGGTTGGCTCGCAGAAATGGACCTTGCCGCCGTGCTGGCGAATGTTGTCGACCTTGCTGGCAACGGCGCCTTCGGGCACGACGATCTCGGCGCGAAAGCCGCGCAGCGCGGCGGCTCGCGCCAGGGCCGCCCCGTGATTGCCCGACGAATGGGTCGCCACGCCGGGGCAGTCGTCGGGCAGCAGCGCGACGGCGTTGCTCGCGCCGCGCAGCTTGAACGAGCCGGTGGTCTGCAGGTGCTCGCACTTGAAAAACAGGCTCGCGCCCGTCAGTTCATCAAGAATATCGGATGTCATGACCGGGGTCGTCCGGACCATCGACCGGATCCGTTCCCGGGCCCGCAGCACCTCGTCGGGCATCAGCATGGAATCGACTGGCATCTCTCTATAATACGTCCCAAGTCTGTCCAAGGAGTACTGCATGTCCGCACGTGGTGATCAGCCCCGCACCCCCGTCCTGCGCCAGGAGTACCGGCCGCCGGCCTGGTGGGTCGACCGGGTCGAACTGGAGTTCGAGCTCGACGCCGGCGCCACGCGCGTGATCAGCCGCATGAGCGTTCGCCGCAATCCGGACACGGCCGCCGAGGACCTGACGCTCTCCGGCGCCGGTCTCGAGACGCGGCGTGTCGAGATCGACGGCGAGGCCGCCCGCTTTGCCGAACGCGCCGACGACGAAACCCTGGTCGTCGAGGGCGTGCCCGAGAAGGCGGTCGTCACCACCGAGGTGCTGATCCATCCCGACCGCAACACGGCGCTGGAAGGCCTGTACAAGTCGGGCAGCATGCTGCTGACCCAGTGCGAGGCCGAGGGCTTTCGCAAGATCACCTGGTTCCCCGACCGCCCCGACGTGATGGCGACCTTCCGGGTACGCCTGGTCGGCGACCGCGAGCGCTTCCCCGTCCTGCTGTCGAACGGCAACTGCGTCGAGACGGGCGAGCTCGACGACGGCCGGCACTTCGCCGTCTGGGACGACCCCTTTCCCAAGCCCAGCTACCTGTTTGCCGTGGTTGCGGGCGAGCTCGACGTGATCGAGGACAGCTTCACCACCCGCTCCGGCCGCGAGGTGGCGCTCAAGATCTATTCCGAAGCCGAGAACATCACCCGCCTCGATCACGCCATGGACAGCCTCAAGCTGTCGATGCAATGGGACGAGGAACGCTTCGGGCTGGAGTACGACCTCGACGTCTTCCACATCGTCGCCACGCACGATTTCAACATGGGCGCGATGGAGAACAAGAGCCTCAACGTCTTCAACGCCCGC
>CAZSGS010000159.1:0-6127 GCA_964606365.1 uncultured Wenzhouxiangella sp.
CCAGGCGGTGGAAGGCTACGATGTGGCCCTGATCGAGATCGGCGGCACCGTGGGTGACATCGAATCGCTGCCCTTCCTCGAGGCCATCCGTCAGCTCGGCAGCGAGTACGGCCGTCAGGCCATGTTCATGCATCTGACGCTGGTGCCGTATCTCAAGGCCGCCAACGAGATCAAGACCAAGCCGACCCAGCATTCGGTCAAGGAGCTGCGTTCGATCGGCATCCAGCCCGACGTGCTGCTGTGCCGCTGCGAGCGCATGATTTCCGACGAAGAGCGCAAGAAGATCGCGCTGTTTACCAACGTCTCGCAGGAGGCCGTCATTTCGGCCGTCGACGTCGATTCGATTTACAAGATTCCGCTGTTCTACCATCGCCAGGGGCTCGATCGCATCGTGCTCGATCGCCTGGGTATCAAGGCGGCCTCGCCGGATCTTTCGGACTGGGAAGAAGTGGTCGAGCGCCAGGCCCGCCCGAAACACGAGGTGACCGTGGCCATGGTGGGCAAGTACGTCGAGCACGCCGATGCCTACAAGTCGCTCAACGAGGCGTTGCTGGCCGGCGGCTTCGATCAATGGGTGAAGGTCAGGATCAAGGGCGTCGAATCCGAGGAGATCGAGTCCAGCGGCACCGGCGTGCTGGGCGATGCCGACGCCATTCTGGTGCCCGGCGGTTTCGGCGAGCGCGGCTTCGAGGGCAAGATTTCCGCCATTCGCTACGCACGCGAAAACGGCATTCCCTACCTCGGTATCTGCCTGGGCATGCAGGCGGCGGTGGTCGAATTCGCCCGTAACGTTTGCGGGCTCGAGGGCGCGAACTCGACCGAGATCGATGTCGATGCGAAGGATCCGGTCATCGGTCTGATCACCGAGTGGCTCGACGAGAAGGGCCGACGCGAACTCCGCGACGAGAACGTCGATCTGGGCGGCACGATGCGCCTGGGCGCTCAGCGCTGCAAACTGGTCTCGGGCTCAGTCTCGCGAAAGCTCTACGGCACCGACGAGATCGTCGAGCGGCATCGTCATCGCTACGAGTTCAACAACGCCTACCGTGAGCGCGTCGTTGACTGCGGCATGAAGCTCGTGGGCTTCTCGGTCGACGACATGCTGGTCGAGATGGTTGAGCTGCCCGATCACCCCTGGTTCATCGCCTGCCAGTTCCACCCGGAATTCACGTCCACCCCGCGCGACGGTCATCCCTTGTTCTCCGGTTTCATTCGCGCCGCCCTGGCACAGCACGAAAAGGCGGGCGGCAAGCCACCCAGGGCGGTGGAAGCATGAAGCTCGCCGGCGCCGACGTGGGTATCGAGCGATGTGTCTGGAAGTGGCCGGGCACCTCAAGGAAGTCACCGATCGCCTCGGCGTCCCCTACGTGTTCAAGGGTTCGTTCGACAAGGCCAACCGCACTTCGGTCAAGAGCTACCGCGGCCCCGGGCTGGAAGCGGGTCTGAAGATCCTGCAGGCCGTGCAGTCACAGATCGGCGTTGCGGTCGTCACCGACGTGCATGAGGATACGCCGATCGACGAAGTCGCCGCGGTGGCCGACGTGCTGCAGACGCCGGCTTTCCTGTGCCGGCAGACCAACTTCATCCAGCGCGTCGCCCGCGCGGGCAGGCCGGTCAACATCAAGAAGGGTCAGTTCCTGTCGCCGTGGGAGATGAGCAAGGTCGTCGAAAAGGCCCGCGAGGCCGGCAACGACCAGATCATGGTCTGCGAGCGCGGCTACATGTTCGGCTACAACAACCTGGTGGTCGACATGCGCTCGCTGGCGATCATGCGCGAGACCGGCTGCCCGGTGGTGTTCGACGCCACCCACTCGGTGCAGCTTCCCGGCGGGCAGGGCGAGTCTTCCGGCGGTGCGCGGGAACACATCCCGACTCTGGCCCGGGCGGCGGTCGGCGCCGGCGTGGCCGGCATCTTCTGCGAAACGCACCCGAAGCCCGATGAAGCCCTGTGCGACGGCCCCAACTCGATGCACCTGTCCGATATGGAAGGGCTGCTCGAACAACTCGTCGCCATCGATCGGGTCGTGAAGCAGTCTCCTCTTTAAAAAAATAATTGTCCACAGATGAACACAGATGAACACAGATAAAAGAACAAGAAACTGGGTTATGGGTGTTGATTGTGGCGTTCTGAGGCTCGCGCCGCCGAAGTCTTGCATGTCGCTTTAGAAAGCTTTTTTAAATCTGTGTTTATCTGTGTTCATCTGTGGACAAAAGAATTAAAGGTTTTTGAATGAAAATCACCAAGATCCAGGCACTCGAAATTCTCGATTCACGCGGCAATCCCACGCTGGAGGCCGAGGTTACGGTCGAGGGAGGACATGTCGGCCGGGCGGCCGTACCCTCGGGCGCTTCGACCGGGGCGCACGAAGCGGTGGAGTTGCGCGACGGCGGCGAGCGTTACGGCGGCAAGGGCGTGCGCAATGCCGTGGCCAGCGTCAACGGCGAGATCGCCGATGCCATCAAGGGCATGGATGTCACCGACCAGGCCGGCATCGACAAGTCGCTGATCGAACTCGACGGTAGCGAGAACAAGTCCCGCCTGGGCGCGAATGCCCTGTTGGGGGTGTCGCTGGCTGCCGCACACGCCGCGGCTGCCGCCCAGGGCCAGATGCTGTGGGAATACCTGCTTGCCGATTCCGGCCAGGATGCCAGCTTGCCGGTGCCCATGATGAACATCCTCAACGGCGGCGCGCACGCCGACAACCGCGTCGATATCCAGGAGTTCATGATCATGCCCGTCGGTCTGCCGGACTTTCCCGGTGCGCTCCAGGCGGGCACGGAGGTGTTTCACGCCCTCAAGCGCATCCTGCGCCAGCGCGGGCTCAACACGGCCGTCGGCGACGAAGGGGGCTTCGCGCCGGATCTGTCGTCGAACGAGGCCGCCCTCGAACTGCTGATGACGGCGATCGCCGAGGCCGGCTACGAGGCGGGCAAGGATATCTTCCTGGCCCTCGACGTGGCGTCGAGCGAGTTCTACCGCGACGGCCAGTACGTGCTCGACGCGGAGGGAAGGGCGTTCGGCAGCACCGAGTTCGTCGATTACCTGGCCGACATGGCCGATCGCTATCCGATCCTCTCGATCGAGGACGGCATGAGCGAGGACGACTGGGCCGGCTGGGCCGAACTGACCCGGAGTATCGGCGGCAAGGTGCAGCTGGTGGGCGACGACCTGTTCGTGACCAACACCTCGATCCTGCAACGAGGCATCGACGAGCACATCGGCAACGCCATTCTGATCAAGCCCAACCAGATCGGCACCCTTTCGGAAACGCTCGATGCCATCGCCATGGCGCGCGACGCCGGTTTCGGCACCGTCATCTCGCACCGTTCCGGCGAGACCGAGGATGTGACCATCGCCGACCTGGCCGTGGCCACCAATGCCGGGCAGATCAAGACCGGCTCGCTGTGCCGCTCCGACCGCGTGGCCAAGTACAACCAGCTGCTGCGCATCAGTGCGCGGCTGGGCGAACGCGCGCGCTACGCAGGAAGGGCCGCCGTTCGGGCCTGATCGGTCAGGCCGGGTCCTCTCCAGGCCTTGCAGGAACAGCGTCACGCCCAGCAAGACGGCGCCAGCCTGACGATCATGCCGCCGGTGCCCTCGGGAAGCTGCTGCGGGAGAAGCCACCGGATGCCGATCGCCACGACCACGATCGGCGCCAGTGTGGCGGCGAACGGCTGCAGCGGCTGTCGAGCTTGCGCCGTTGCTCCGGCGCGCAGGCGCCGTGGTGGGCGAGCGACTCGCTCAATGGCGATTCTGGTTTCCCGGGCCGGGGCCGGGTTGATCGGGGTCAGGCGCGGCCGAAAGGGCCTCGTGGCGAGGATCGGGCCCCTCGCTTGTAAATGCAAATGGTTATCAGTAAAATCTCGTTTCCGTTTCCATGCTGGCAGACTCGAACTTATGCGTACACTTCTTACTGCATTCATCCTGGCACTGATGACCGCCTGTGGTTCCGGTACGGGCGACAGCGAAGCAACCGGCGCCGCCGACGCGGAACCGGACGAGACGCAGTCCTCGGAAACGACCGAGCCGGCCGCTGCGGAGCCGGCGCGCCTGGTGGTCTACACCTCGCGCCAGCCGCACCTGATCGAGCCGCTGTTCGACCGCTATACCGAAGCGACCGGCATCGATATCGACTACATCAATGACAACGAAGCCGCCCTGATCGAACGCCTCGAGGCCGAGGGCGACGACACGGAAGCCGACGTGTTCATGACCGTCGATGCCGGCAACCTCTGGCACGCGGCCGAGCGCGGCCTGCTCGCTTCGGTGGAATCCGAGGCGCTGGCCGGTGCGGTGCCCGAAGCCCTGCGCGACGACCAGGGCCGCTGGTTCGGTCTGTCGGTGCGCGCGCGCACCATCGTTTACCACCCCGAGCGGGTCGACGCCGAGGCGCTGTCGACCTACGAGGCCCTGGCCGACGACGAGTGGGAAGGGCGGCTGTGCCTGCGCACCTCCGACAAGGTCTACAACCAGTCGCTGGTGGCGATGATGATCGAGCATCACGGCGAGGAACGCAGCGAGGAAATCGTGCGCGGCTGGGTCGACAACCTGGTGACCGAACCCTTTTCGTCCGACACCCGCCTGATCGAGGCGATCGAGGCCGGGCAGTGCGATGTCGGCATCGTCAACAGCTACTACCTGGGCCGCAAGCTGGCCGAGAATTCCGATTACCCGGTCACCCTGTTCTGGGCCAACCAGGACAGCACCGGCACGCACGTCAACGTATCCGGGGCCGGCGTGACCCGACACGCGCCGCGTCCGGATGCGGCCCGTGCGCTGATCGAGTGGCTGGCTTCGCCGGAGGCGCAGGCCGATTTCGCGCAGAACAACCTCGAGTTTCCGGTCAACGAGCGGGTCGAGCCGGGCGGCGTCGTCGCCGACTGGGGCGATTTCCGCGCCGACGAGACGCCGCTGCAGATCGCCGGCGAACGCCAGGCCCAGGCCGTGCGCCTGATGGATCGTGCCGGCTACCGCTGAGGCATTGCATCAACGGCTCTGGCCGCGGGCCGATCGGCGCTGGCTGATCGGCCCGCTGCTGTTGCTGGTCGGCATCCCGCTGCTGATGCTGCTGACCAGCTGGAGCCAGCCCCAGCCCGACACCTGGCAGCACCTGTCCCGCTACCTGCTGCCGCGCCTGGTCGGGCACACCGCCCTGATGATGGTCGTGGTCGGTGTCGGCGTGGCGGTGCTCGGCGTCGGCCTGGCCTGTCTGTCGGCTTGCTGCGAGTACCCGCTCAGGCGAATCCTCGATCCGCTGCTGGTCCTGCCGCTGGCCTTTCCCACCTACGTGCTGGCCTTCATCTACCTGGGTATGCTCGACTACGCCGGCCCGGTCCAGACCCTCTGGCGCGACGCATTCGGGTCCTCGCCGACCGTATTCGAGGCGATCAGCCGACCGGGCGGCGTGCTGTTCATCCTGGTGCTGGCGTTCTACCCCTACGTTTACCTGCTCGCCCGCGCGGCCTTCATCGGCGGCGGGCTGGCTGCCTTCGAGGCCTCGCGCAGCCTGGGCCAGGGGCCGGTGAGAACCTTTTTCCGCATCAGCCTGCCAATGGCGCGCCCGGCGGTCGTCGCCGGACTGGCACTGGCCCTGATGGAGGCCCTGGCCGACTTCGGCGCGGTGTCGATCTACGGCTTCGACACCTTCACCACCGCGATCTACCGCACCTGGCTGGGGATGTTCAACCTCACCGCCGCCGTCCAGCTGGCCTCCATCCTGATGCTGTTCGTGTTTTTGCTGGTCGGCATCGAGCGCTTCAGCCGCAACAGCCGCGTCGTGCAATCCGAGCGGCGGCCGACCGGCCATCGCATCCGTCTGGGCGGGGTGCGCGGCTGGCTGGCGACCGCGCTGCAGCTCGCCGTCCTGCTGGTCGGCGTGGTGCTGCCGCTGATCCAGCTGCTGGTCTGGGCCTGGCCGCAGCTGTCCGAGCTGCTCGACGCCCGCGTCGTCCGCGTGGTCTTCAACACCATGGTGCTGGGCCTGACCGGAGCGCTGGCGGTGGTGGCAGGCGGCGTGCTGCTGCTGGCGGCGACCTATCGCACCTCAAGGCGCCAGCAGCTGCTGGGCGAAGTCGCCGCGCTGGGCTACGCCATCCCGGGCACGGTGCTGGCGGTGGCGATCATGCT